>JAYRVB010000340.1:0-13045 GCA_041918775.1 Chitinophagales bacterium | reverse complement strand
GATTAATTACCGGATGGTTTTGTTCAATGGTTTGTATGAATTCGTTCAATGGAAACACCTGCGCATTTCCAAAGGCGGACATCATGTATAATATGAAGAATAGTAGCTGCTTCATTTCTTTTCTTCTGCTGTTGAACTTGTATAGAAATTCGGAGGAAATCCGTTGAACCTCCGCCACACCTCATACCAAACAGGTACATCGTTTAGTAATACCATTGCCTGCGAGCCTGCTCCAATGCGCAGTTGTTCAGGCCATTTTTTTTCATCCTCTTTGGGAAATACGATCAATCGATATTGTCCGTTATCGCTGATATATTGGTCAATGGCCACCACGGTCCCGGTAAATACTCCGTATGAAGCATCCGGCCATCCGGAGAACACGATAGAGGGAATACCGTCGAAAAATAATTGCACTTCCTGTCCTTTCTGAAGTAAGGGGAGATCTACCGGAGCCACATAAAGTTCCACACCTAAGTCGTAAGCTGCTGGCATGATGGTCAGCAATACATCATTGGCTTTGATGATGCCACCCACACCCTGTTGTATGATACGCGTAACATAGCCATCCTGATCAGCGCGCACACAATATTGTCCGTTTCGAATTTCCAGGTTTGTGAATTCATTTTCCAGTTTGGTAAGGGCAGCATCTGCATCATAGAATCCCGACATGGTACCGAGTTGCTCTGAGCGCGTTTTCAGCAATTTTTCCTGATATTCATTTTCAACGGATGTCTTTTCAATGAAGGCATTTGTCAGCGCGGCTTTACTACTCAGATAGGCATTTTCTGCACTTACTTTTTTGGCTTGTGCATCCTGTAGCTTTTGTTTTTTATCCTCCAGGTCGATCAGCGATTTCAAGCCTTGTGCATAGAGTTTTTCTGCGCGTTCAAATTGTACTTTGGCAATATCATATTGCACGCGCGAAGCCTCAAATGCTGTACTGTCGGCCTGCAGTTTCAACTGTGTTTGACGGATATAGTTTTCTGCCTGTGCCAATTTCAATTCGCGAAGCTGCTCAAGGGTCATGCCCTGGTCGGCCAAGGCACCGGCTTTATCGGCATAGGCTTGCACGGATTGCCATTTGGCATCCATCTGCGAACGCGTACGCTCCAGTAATTGTGGATCGAAATATTTTTCCTGCACTTCGGTAAGCAATATCAGTGTGTCGCCTTTGCGCACATAATCACCTTCTTTCACATACCATTTATGCACCTTGCCGGCAATTAAACTTTGCACTTCCATAGGGCGCTGCGATGGATCGCGACCGATCACTTCACCCTCGGCGCGCACTGTTTGTGTCCAGGGTACCAACATGGCAATACAGCCGATCAATAAAAGACCGATCCATAAATACCGCACGATCTTCGAGCGCGAATAATCGATAGCTGTGCGGAATGCACTGTACCTCGACTGATCAAATTCAACCGGTTGTTCGTGTGAGCTGATGTTCATCTGTCGGTGATTATTGATTTACGATTTTCTCGATGCGACCATTTTGCATATAAATGACCCTGTCGTATTGCCTAAAGTGCTCCGGATTTGTGCACACGGCAATGAGTGTCCAGGGCGCGTCTTTACGTAAAAATTCCTGACGTATCTGGTCGCGTTGTGGCATATCTATTCTACCCAGACTATCTTCAAACAAAATAAGCCTCGGCGATTTGATCAGACAACGCGCAAGCTTGATCTTCATACGTATACTTTTTGTAAGACGCTTGTCTTCCGGCATCAATTCGGTGTCAAGTCCTAGAGGCAACTGCTCCACAAAACCGAGTAATCCCGTTTGTTGTAATACTTGCTGCAGTCGTGCCTCAGAGATGTCGAGGCCTAGCGTGATATTTTGTCGCACTGAATGTTGAAGCACTTCCGACTTCGATACATTTTCAGCGATCATATCGCGAAGTGCATCCTTGTGTAAATGCCGCATGGAAATACCATTGATCGATACGGTGCCGCTATAGTCCTGATAAAAAGAAGCCAGGATGTACAACAGCAAACTTTTACCTGAACTCTGATCGCCGGTGATGCAAACCTTTTCACCTGGTGCGATGTGCAGGTCAATGCCATTTAATGTATAATCAGCATTGTCTTCAAACTTGTATCGAAGATCTTTCAGTGTGATCTCTAATCCCGAGGCATCTGTAAATGTGCGGTCCCCATCAGTTTCAACAGGGATCGTTGTTAGCTCTCGTACTTTTTCTACCGACACCAGTACATCATAGATATGCTCAACCGACAGCATGATCTTTTCCAATGAAGCAATGATGGTAATGATGGTGATCTCTGCAGCAACAAACTGTCCAATATTGATCTGTTGGTTGATCACGAGCAATCCGCCCAAAATAAGGAGCATGGCGATCACCAGGATCTTATACCAGATCAATCCATTGAATTGTTTCAACAAGACACGGAAATGCGCTGTGCGTGCTTCCAGGTAGTTGGTGGCAATGAGGTTGATCTTTTGCAGAAACATGCGATTGCCCGTTGCCAGTTTAATGGTTTCAAGCGAGCGCGCACCTTCTTCTATCCAGGCCGCTGTGGCATATTTGTGTTCTGATTCTTCTTTACCGGTGCTAAATCCTTTTTTAAAGGTGGTTCTGAATAGGACGAAAAAGTAAATAACCGACAGTAAAGTAATGAAGGCAAACTGCCCGTTATATAAAGTAAGGAGGATCAACCCGAACACCACCTGAAAAAGCGAAATGGAAAAGTCGATCAACACCTTCGCCAGTTTGCCCTGTATGTTAAGGATATCGAAGAACCTGTTTACCAATTCGGGTGCATAGCGTCCATCTATGGCTTCCATTTTCCACTTCGGCATTAGCGTACCGATCTCAAACACCGTAAACAGGAAGATCTTTTGGCGCAGGCTCTCAACAAATTTGATCTGATATACTTGTATATAATAGGCAATGCCCACCCCGGCCAGCACCGCGATGACCATCACGATCCAGGAGCTGCTTACCTGACCGGTCATCAGGAAGTTGGTGATGGTTTGGATGCCGAGCGGAATCGACAACATGATCAAACCATTGAAAAAGGCGAGGAGATAGATACTTACCAGATCCTTCTTATGCGGCTTGAGCAGTAGCCAAAGCTTTCCAAAAGCCGTATGCGGGGTCGCCTGGACGGGTCCTGTGTGCATTGTGATAGTATTAATACCGTCAATAACAGTAATACTATCATAAAGTTCACAAAAATCTGAAAAAATGCTAATCGGAGCCCTTACTTACCCGAATTTGAGTAGAAATAGAAGCTAAAACCCGTGATGGTACGCACACCGATATTATAGCTGGAACCATCAGCAGTGGTCACAAATGGGGCTGCTTCAAAGAACAGGCCTGCATTCTGGAAAGGGAAAGGGTATGCTTCGGCGCCCAGGGGCATAACCACCCCGTAGCGGTTATCAACGGTTTCGCCTACGCCCCAGTCGGCACGAGCGCCAAGGCCCATAAAAAAGCGGGCGCGCTCATAAAAGGCCACGCGATAAATGCAGTTGATCTCATTGACGATAGAACCGGTATTCGGTTCGGTGAAGATATTGGTTTTGGCCACGCGCACGTCTAAGGCAAAGCGTGTGTCTTTCGCCGATCGAAAACCAAATCCTGTTTCTGTTCCTGATCCATAGATACCAACTCCGGAAGAGAGTGTTTTGCCTTCAGTAGGGGTTGGTGTAACTTGTGCAGAGGCCGTGTATGTCATCACCAGACAACACACACAAAATAAGAGAGTACGCATGTAATTGGGTGTTTAATGGATGACCCAAAGGTAGAAATACCCTCAAAAGCGCAACAATTTTTGCGCCGCATGCATGTAAAAGTATATTTAATCTTTTTTCTACAGTTACTGTATGACAACGCGGTCAACAAACAACAATTGGCCACCTGCATCAACAACCTGAATCAGATACATGCCATCGGTTAATGCAGATGTATTTATCTGGATATATTGCGCAGAAGTAGAAAGGATATCACATGGAACGCGTTGACCTTGCAGATCATAGATCAGGATCTGCGCATCAGAAACCGGTACATCACTTTGTATCCAAACGCTTGCCTGTGCAGGGTTTGGCATGATGCGCATGCTGTGCTGCAGTGGTGAATCTTCTACGAGTAATGGCAGGTTTAAACCAGCTGTATCTTCTACATAAAAATAGAATACCACACTCATCTCTTCTTCACTGGTATAGCCAAAAGTTACAGGTGCATCGGTATCGTTTACCCATTCTGTGCGATAGATAATACCTTCTTCCCACTTGATCGGTTTAAAGCTTTCCCAGTAACGAATAGGTGGATGCTGATAATCATAGATCTCATCTAAACATCCGGGCATACCTTCTGTTGCGGTGCAGGATGCGTCAAAAATATGTTCACCTTTATCGCCATCTTCCGTGCGTAAATAAATATCGAAATCTGTACTCAATGCATGTGCATGTGAACTGATCCCCCACATAAATAATTTATCATCACCATGTCCTGTTTCAAAAGCAGAGGCTTCATCAGTATAAGGCAATCCATTAGCCGGAATGTTGAAGCTTTGGTTCGACAAGAGTACACTGTACATGGTTTGAATAGAAGTGCCAACCGGCTGGGTATACACATTTAGAAAGGCCTCACAGGCGAGCGCTTTATCCGCCGAATAATTGATATAATGCGAATTGAGGTCCAACACCGTAGAGGTATACCATTCGAAAGCGGTACCCGCCGGCAATATGATACTGTCGGTGTACTGATGTGCAGTAACCAGATCAACACCTATAAAATCCGGTCCTTCATGTAAGCCGGGTTCTATGCTGGCTTCGATAGCCGGATTGACAAACTTGTACGTGATAAAATGGTGCGAATAGGGGCCCATGTAGGTATCCAGTCGATTGATCTCTATGTCAGAAGGCAGATTTACCGGATACTTGGTAAAATATTCATTTTCAGTTTCCGGCCATAAGAAAAAGGGGCCAAAATGGATCTGGAAACCTTCACCCGGTGCCGGCGGCGCAGGGGGAGAAGTAACGGATTGCAATCCGTCGTTGTCGTAAAATTCGGCTATCAGCGGCAGGTCTACGAGGGTATCCGATTCCTGTGCGCCGTATAATACCCACTGACGAACAAGTTCAATATCCTTGTTATTCAATGGTGATGCACCTTGCGGACATGGCTCTCCTTCACCCGTCTCCAGGTGCACATCCAGCGCAAGGCTGTTATTGATCTTACTGAACACAAAACTGCGGTAGGGGTCGCCCGGAAAGATGCGTTTGTATCCCTTGCCGGCGGAAATCGCATTGCTCGGACTCACATCCACCAATGCATCATATACTTCGGAAGCACTTCCGGCAAGACTCAGTCCGCTCTCATGACCCGGTGTATGGCATGATGCGCAATTGGTCTGGATAAGGGCATAAACATTTTCCCAGGTGGTACTTTGTGCTTGCGCTGTGCACACGATGCCACAGGCTGCTGCTAAAAGGAGTATCTTTCTCATATGTATAACCGAGAAACGAAATTACACATTTTTTAGCATCTACAGCAACCCGGACCCGCACAGAAAGAAGCTTCCATGCCCGAAAGCAACGACTTAGCAGACATGCTCCTGCACACTCGATAAAGTGCGGTGGTGCGGTTGTGTTCATGTGCTCATGAATAAACTCATTTACTGTCAATGCCTTATGGTGCGCTTGCTAGGGCTTGATGCTTCGATAAATTCGCTACGCTCAATAATGTTGATTTTAACAGACTCTGTGTCCTTTGTGTCTTCTTTGTGTGCTTTGTGGGCTTGCATTTTGTGCCGGTGTTTGTTGTTGCAATTTTGGTCTTTGGTTATCACTATTGTAGGAATAACCATTTTCATAGCCCATTTAACCGCAGAGGGACGCAAAGTTTAGCGCAAAGTCCCGCGCGAAGAAGCGAAGTCGCGAAGAAATGCAGGGGTGCGCAAAGGTATGAGGCCACGAATGCACGAATGAGCACGAAAAAAGATGTTAGTTGCACGCGAAGAAATGCAAAAACTCACCACTCACTACTCACCACTCACCCTTTTTCACGCGGAGACGCGGAGGTGCGGAGAAATGCAGGTTTTCACGCAAAGACGCAAAGAAATGCAAGGGCACTCACGATTGACGACTCACGATTGACGACTCACGACTCACATATACTTTGCTAAAAACAACTGAAACTCATGTCGCAGGGATTCGAAGATCTGCTTATGTGTTTCGGCACTGTCGCGTAAGGCAACATGGTCGTCAAATAATACATGTGCAGCAGCCGGATTATTTTGTGACACTTCACTGAACACATGCTCGGCTGCTCGGAGCTCGTGGAGTAATTCGTCGCTGGCTTCATCCTGACGAATAAACTGATTCTGGAAATGTTCAACCTGAGCCTGCACGTCGTGGTCGGTGTATTTTCCGATGATCTCACCCAGTCGCAGATTGAGAGATTTTACTTCGTCTTTCACGAACAGACAATAATTGATCCATTCTTTTACTTCCGGATGTAATTCGCTGATGTGCTTGCGTTGCTTGGTAATAACTTGTTCATTGTTCATGGCTTAAATCATTTTATACATTCAAAATTGATGGAAAGCCGCTTTTTAGTGTAGGGTGATTGTCACTGAGCATGGCGACTTTTATCAATGTTTGACGAAATGCCCGGGCCTCGGAACCAATGAACGGTGCTTCAGGTCGCATAGGAGCCTATACTGCACAAACGCGATCGGGATTTGTATGCTTTATTTATGCGGAGGCACCTTAAAATATTCAGTCAGGAAGGTGCGAAAGTCTTTGCTTTGCGCAGCATACTTCAAAAGTAAATACCGCAATACATGAGTGGGTAAATAGCTGATCTCTTCTTTGAGGGCATCATATCCATCCGGATCATTGCGTTTCGCTTTTCCGGATTCACTTCTGATATAATACAATACAGCGGCCACGTGCTTACAGGGGTCTTCCTCATCGTTGCAATTGCAACTGTACCGCACAACGGTATCGTTTACCATGCGCAGTTCAATTACATGATCATCGTATCCCTGCACAACGGCCATCCATTCCAATCCATTGATATTAAATACCGATTTCACACGACCTTCACAGAAATAGTCATATCCGCGTAAGCGAGTTTTTTCCGGCAATTCTGATTCAATATGTTGTAAATGGATCGACATCAACCGACAAAGTTACAACACTCTGCATTTAGCAAAAAACGAGTCCACCGCTTACACAAATGGTTGTTGTGGAATATTACTGCTTGATCCAGGTAAGTGTATCACTCCGGTCGGCATCCGCCCACCTGATCACATATACACCGGCAGGCAGGTGGGCAACTGGTTGGGCGATAAACCCATCCACATCGGGTAATTTATCGACACATCGGCCATGCAAATCGAACAGGTAGACTTGGGTGGCGCGACCGCTCAGCAGCAACATATCCTGCACCGGGTTTTGGATCAGCCGGAGGTCGTTGGTTGAATGCGTATGTTGTATCGATACAAAATCGCTACAGCCAAGTAGGGTGGTTTCCGTAAAATGGGTTTGTAATAAATAGCTGTGCAAATTGCCGGCAAGCGTATCGGCGAAGCGTTCGCGGTTTTCGGAGGAGTTGCGCACACCCTGCATATTACACTCTATTTGAATGCCATCGATACTCCCGCCGTTATAACTGCTGCGTTCAGCGGTATTATAGCCGCCGCTGAAGTAGGGTTCATCACCCTCCGGAAAGGGATCTCCCAATGAAGGAACAGTAGGATAGCCACTTGCTTCCAATAATGACCCCAACGCAGTCATTCCCCGAAGCAATTCGGCATGTGTATGATCAAACAGATTATTTTCAGCCATGTATTGAATACTGCTGTAAGCAAGATATGGGTCCGCATTTAATGTAGCATCGCTCAGTTGCAATTCATCCGCATATAACAAATATCCGAGTTCGATGCGCTGAATAGGATGACCATGGCCATGCAGGTCGATATATAATCCTTTGCCGTACTGCAACATGATCTGTGCTTCTGCGCTATCCAGAAAATCATTGAACGCATGCCAGGCGAGTATGGCAGAATCATTTCCGCATGCACCTTCTGACAAACTTCTATTTGCATCAAGTTTCGAACGATGCAGGTGATTGATCACCAGATGCGGATAACAACCAAACTCGGCGTATATCGCATCCAGCAGGTTGCGGGATAATTCCTGTGTATAGGCATCGTTGGTATGCACGGCATCAAAACAAGTTCTATCGGGGATCACTTCCGGCTCCAGATAACCACCATGCGGTACGCTGATCACAATTGGCAAAGTACCTGGTATATATTCTATATACCCATGTGTGCTAAAATAAGGGATACCCGGTGTATACGATTGTGCATTAGACACAAACGCCCAACCGATAAAACAAATGATCAGTATAAAGTATCTCAACACAAATATGCGCCCATTAAATAAGAATGATAAAACAATGTGCTTATTAATACGCTAGCAGTTTCGACAACACTTCTGTTAGTCGCGCATTCGCCAGAAAATTCTTTTCCAACTCAATGCTGAAAGGAACAGGTGTATCTAAACTTCCACAGCGCATCACCGGTGCATCCAGATAAGTGAAGGCGTGTTCAGAAATATAGGCCGCAATTTCACCGCCAATACCACCGGTAAGGGTGTCTTCATGCAACACCAGTACTTTGCCGGTTTTTTTCACGGTCTGTAAGATCGCTTCGGTATCAAATGGCAACAATGTGCGCAGATCAAGAATATCTGCATCCACACCCATATCGGCACACACTTTTTTCGCCCAGTGTACACCCATGCCGTAGGTAATGATACTCACGCTGTCGCCTTCCTGCGCTAATGCAGCCTTGCCGATCTCCACGGTATAATAATCATCCGGAATATCTGCACTGATGCTGCGATACAGTACTTTATGTTCGAAGAACATCACCGGATTCGGATCTTCTATAGCGGCCAGTAATAATCCTTTTGCATCATATACATTGCTCGGATACACCACTTTTAATCCGGGTGTATGCGTAAACCAGGCCTCGTTACTTTGACTATGAAACGGACCCGCGCCAACACCCGCACCCGTAGGCATGCGCACCACACTATCAATGGCCTGTCCCCAACGATAATGCATTTTCGCCATATTGTTGATGATGGGATTAAAACCACTCGTGACAAAATCGGCAAACTGCATTTCAATGACATTTTTAATCCCTTTTACGGAAAGTCCGCACCCAACACCAATAATGGCGCTTTCACATATTGGTGTATTGCGGATCCGTTGTTTGCCAAAACTATGCACAAAGCCATCGGTCACTTTAAATGCGCCGCCGTATTCAGCAATATCCTGACCCATAATGATCAGCTCCGGATATTTTTGTAGGGCGAGCTGTAAGGCATCGCTTATGGCATTGATGAATTTTTTGTTACTCAGTTTTCCGGAAGTGGGGGGAGAAAGGATTGGCGTATGAGGCGCGTACACATCGCGTATTTCAGAACCCGTTTCGGGAACGATCTCCTGCTCGGCAAATACCGTGGCCACACCTTGTTCAATTTCTGATTTAAATGCCGTGCGGATTTCATGTATACGCGCATCATTTAATACACCGATCTCGCGCAAATACACTTCGTAATTTTGTACGGGATCTTTTTTGCCCCACATTTCTATGAGTTCCTTGGGCACATATTTTATTCCACTGGCTTCTTCGTGACCACGCATCCTGAATGTCATGCATTCAAGCAGTATCGGTTTTTGTTGTTCGATACAGTATTGTCGACATTCGCGCAATGCACTCACCATGTCGAGAATATTATTTCCGTCAACGATCATTGAGCGCATACCATACCCGATACCTTTATCTGCAATTTGCGCGCAACGAAATTGTTCGTTGGTAGGAGTGCTTAATCCGTAACCGTTATTTTCTACAATAAAGATCACCGGCAGATCCCAAACAGCGGCAACGTTCAGCGATTCATGAAAATCGCCTTCACTGGTTGCGCCTTCACCGGTAAATACGGCTGTTACCTTTTTTTCCTGTCTGAGTTTACAAGCCAGTGCAATACCATCGGCCAGTGCGAGTTGTGGTCCGAGGTGTGAGATCATCCCCACAATATGATGCGCATTGCTGCCGAAATGGAAACTGCGCTCACGACCTTTGGAATATCCGTTCATTTTGCCCTGCCACTGACTAAACAACTTATCGAATGGCATATCGCGACCGGTAAATACACCTAAGTTGCGATGCATCGGTAAAATGTACTCGTCGGCCTCCAAAACAAATGGTACCGCACAAGCAATAGCCTCCTGACCGATCCCGCTAAACCACTTACTCACCTGCCCCTGACGCAGCAGATTGAGCATCTTTTCCTCTATCATCCGGGGCTTGAGCAACCTGGCATACAATTCGATCAATTCCGCATCACTAAAATTCCTGCGTTCATATTGTAATTGCCGTTCAAACGTATTTGCCGCTTCCATACCGCAAAGTTACATCTAAAACCAGTTGAGATAGCCAGCAAAAGGAACCCACCGCCATCCGAGCCTTTCTAGTTAGCAAGTTAGCAAATGGAGCAAAGCGACATCCCGACCCTTCGGGATTAGCAAGTGGAGCAAAGCCAAATTCCGGCTCAAAGGGATTGAAAGTTAACCAATTAGCCTGCAAACCCCAGAAGCACCATCCCCTATCCCGATTGCTATCGGGAGAGCGCAGCGACATCCCGCCTCAGCGGGATCCCCCACATGCACATTTACACACTTACACACTTACACACTCGCACACTTCCACACTCCCACATTAAAAAAGGGAGCAGGCTCCTCTTCCTAACTCCCCTTTTCACCAAAAAAAGAATATATCAAAGTGCATCCACCGGTGTGGCGATGCGCAAAGGCTGGCCTTCAGTGTCTATAGCGTCTACTACGATGTGACGTTGACCCACGGGCAGAATGGCGGGCATATAGGTGCGGTAAGTGCCGGTGCGTTCGTCTTCCCAGGTGCAGTCGGCAATCTTATCCTCATTATTAAACAGGGCTATGCTGCGGATATACGCCACCGGAAAGGTGAGGGCAACCCGAGTAACCAAACCGGCGAAGAAGATCTCTATGTAGCGTTCGTTGAGCATGGATGGATAACTGATACAAATATGAAAGGACTTACAGATGTGTGCAACGACAAAATCAACGCCCTATCAGCAATTGTATAATGGAATAAACGCATACACTGTTCATTTCATTGTCATTGAGTGGGTGCTTTTTACCCGAAAACGCAGCCTGAGCATGCTATCAAGCCTGCAGCATGCCGACAAAAACGGGGGGTATATCGGAAAATGTGGTCTTTTTTCGGCCTTGTTGCACCGAAAAAAAGGGAAATCTGTCCGGTTTTGTCGCCGTGAAGCTTATGGAACTGCCTGCTGTACAATGGTTTTATCCAGTTTCAGCCTAAGAAATACCCTTTGTCAACGGGAAATGTATGTAGATACATCGGAATCGACACTTTTTTGTCGTTGCAGGCCTATTGGGGTTAAAGCACCTTTGTTACAACAAAAGCAAGCGCTATGGCACATCCTGAATTTATGCGACAAATCATACCGGCTCTGGTAACCAGTGTTGCACTCCATTATCCGATCGCGTATATCCGTTCCATTTCATTTATGGTACATAATAAAGTAGTGGCAGCATGTTTCTGGCACGATCAGCAACAGGTAGAAAGATCACAGGTGATCCGCGACCGCGATCAGCATGGTGGATGTTTTGTGTATGCATCCACTGAGCATATCCGCGAAAGCGAAGTAGAAATAAACGGAACAGATGATCAGGGACAGGAGTTTATTATTTCGGTGCCTTATCGCAGAATATTACCCAACCGCGCAGCATAATTTAGCTACTGCAAAGTGATGCGCATCAATAGCAAAGAAATATGGTGAGCAGCAATATTAAGCTTAACTCAATCCTCCTGTGGAGGATGTTGTTCCATCCACATTTTATGGAAAGATTTCGGGGCGAATTTGAACATGGCTCTGCGTTTTCCCCAACTGTTTTTAAAGAGCATATTCATGCCCATGTTTTTTATCGACGGAGATGGTTTCTCCATGGTTTTTCGATTGAGCATACTCCTGCGCCATAATTTCCAGGCCATACGTTCGGAGAAATCTGTGTGGCCTTCTTCAACGGCTTCGTTCCGATTATATAATAATAAAGTATGCAGGTCGATATGTACCGGACACACCTCTGTGCAATTGCCACATAATGAACTCGCATTACTCAAATGTTTGAATTCTTCCATGCCTTTGAAGTGCGGCGTAATGATGGAGCCGATCGGTCCGGTATAGGTGGAGCCGTATGTATGACCACCTATGTTCTTATACACCGGACAGGCATTGAGGCATGAGCCACAACGTATGCAATACAGGGCTTCGCGCTGTTTTTCCTGTGCGAGCAGGTGGCTGCGGCCATTATCTAATAGCACTACATACATTTCCTCCGGGCCATCCACTTCTATTTCTTTTTTCGGACCGGTGAATATGGTATTATATACAGTAACTTTTTGTCCAGTTCCATAGGTGGCCAGCAAAGGCCAAAGCATCGCGAGGTCGTTAACACTGCTGAGCATTTTTTCAATGCCTACGACTACGATATGTGTTTTTGGAAAACCCGTACTCAGTCGACCATTGCCTTCATTTTCTGTGATGGCAATACCACCGATATCCGGAAGAATAAAATTAGCACCACTAAAGCCCACATCTGCCTGCACATATTTTTCGCGGAGATTTTTTCTTGCCACGAGTGTGAGTTCCTGTGCAGTAAGATCAAGTGAAGTGCCCAGTTTTTCATTAAACAATTTTGCTACATCGTCTTTGCTTTTATGCATAGCCGGTGTAACGATATGATAGGGTGCTTCGCCATCCAGTTGCTGGATATATTCTCCGAGGTCTGTCTCTACACTTTGGATACCATGCTGCTCGAGAAAATGATTGAGGTGGATCTCTTCGGTAGCCATACTTTTGGCCTTCACCACCATACGCGCTTCTTTCTTTTTGAGGATCTTTAAGATCTCTGTTTGCGCTTCTTTTTCG
>JAYRVB010000339.1:0-2151 GCA_041918775.1 Chitinophagales bacterium | reverse complement strand
CGTCCAGATCAGAAGGCACCGGTGTATAGCAAACCTGAGCAGCAAAAGCCTTCATATAGTAAGCCTGATCAACAGCCTGGTTACCAGAAGCCTGCCACCAAGCCTACTTATGAGCAACCTGCACCTAAGCCGAGCAAGACTTACGAGCAGCCAAGCAAGCCGAAAACTTATGAGCAACCGTCACGTTCATATGAGACACCAAAGAGCAATTCCGGCTCAAGGAGTGGATCTTATAACAGTGGCAGCTCAAACAAACCGAGTTCTTCCGGCAACAGGCCTTCAAACAGTGGTTCACGCAATCGCAGCGGCGGAAAATAAATTCCTCCGTAATCTGTCAAAGTAAAAAATAGCAACCATGCGTAAGATATTTTCAATGGTTATAGCCATCTCTTTGTCTGCACTTTCCTACGCACAAAGTGATGTTGATGCACTCAGGTATTCTATGCTCGACTTTGGAGGCACAGCGCGTGCACTTGGATCGGGAAATGCTTATGGCGCTCTCGGTGGAGATATGAGTGCAGCGTCGATGAACCCGGCTGGTCTGGGTATTTACAGAAGTTCTGAATTTACCGTTTCAGCCAGATTACTGAGCATCGATGCCAATGCATCGTATTATGGACAAACTACCAGCGACAGTCGCTACGATTTTGCCCTGAGTAATGCGGGCTTGGTGTTTGCTCATGTAAACAAAGGACGCGAACATGCCACGAATGCATGGGTGGGCGGTGCATTTTCGCTTACATATAATCACATTGCCGATTTTAATAGCGCGGTATCTTATTCCGGATATAATCCGCATAGCTCCTTGTTAGATACCTATGTATCCTATCTCAACGCCGGAACCGGAACTGCACCATCTGATGTATTTAACAAAGATCCTTTTGGTGCAGGATTGGCGTGGGACACCTACCTGATCGATCCGATGCCGCTCGACAGTATGCAGTATTACAGTGTGATCAGTGATGGCAGGGTACAACAATCGAAGGTGATCACCACGAATGGTGGTATCAACGAATTCAGTATAGGATTTGCAGGCAACTACGGCAATAGATTATACATCGGCGGTGCCATTGGTATACCAAGCATTCGCTACATACAATCCTATATCTATAGCGAAGAGGATGTAAACAATGAGCATCCCAATTTCAACAGCTTTGCCTTAACCGATGTATCTGAAACATACGGAACGGGTATCAATGCCAAATTGGGTTTGATCTATCGCGTAAATGATTTTCTTCGCCTGGGTGCGGCAGCACATACACCAACATTGTATGGCATGTCTGATGCATATTTTTCCAGCATGAGCAGCGATGTGGCAGCCGGCACGTATACTTCTGAATCACCGATCGGTGAGTACAATTATGAACTCATCACCCCTTGGCGAGTGATCGGAAGCGCAGCGGTAACCATCAAAAATATTGGTTTCCTGAGTGCAGAGTACGAATTTGTGGATTACAGTGAAGCCGCTTACAATTTCAACCGCACCTATGACGCAAGTGACCTTTCTTATGAATCTACTGTGAATAGCAACATCGATACGAAGTACGGCTCTTCCAGCAATATTCGCTTAGGTGCAGAATTGATGTATGATGTGTTTCGCTTCCGCGGCGGCTATATCATGAGCAGCACACCGTTCAACGACGGAATCGCAGCAAATGATGCCGATCTTTCACGTAACACAATCACCGCAGGTATCGGTATCAAAGAAGAATCATTTTTTATTGACCTCGGCTTTTCACATACCACTACAAACGAATACGACATTGAATACCTCTACGATAATGGATCAGGTGTGAATGAAGGCGCATCGATCAACCGATCGCTGAACAATTTCCTGTTAAGTTTTGGTTTTAGGTTTTAATGATTGTCAGTGAAGACAAGCCCTCCTGGTGGTTCGGGAGGGCTATTTTTTTGGGTGAGTGGGTCAGTGGGTGAATGGGTCAGTGGGTGAATGGCTGAGTGAGCTTTTTTTTATGCACCTAAGGCTGATTGCATTAACTATTTTGGAATAAGCGAGCAATGGGTTTCACGCAGATTTTCGCAGATGAATGCATGCAAATGCCTGGCGATATCAGCGCGAGGGCTTGGTTTCCCGCAGATGTACGCAGATAAATACAATTAATGCAATTTGAATTTATCTGCGTACATCTG
>JAYRVB010000338.1:0-3948 GCA_041918775.1 Chitinophagales bacterium | reverse complement strand
GAATTTTTGTGCAGCATCCCGACAGTCTTGCGCTGCTGACGCGACATAAAATCACCCATGCAGAGGTTGCCTACGATACACGTTTCGATCGCGTGGTCGAAATTGCCCAACAGTCCGCTGAAATCCCCGAAATAAAAACATTTACGCAAGGCTTTAATGTATTGGTAGCAGGCAGCACCTGGCCGGCAGATGAAAAGGTGCTCGCAGTAGCCATGTATTCCAGTCTGGTGCATGTGCAATTCAAACTCATACTGGCTCCACATCATATAGATAAACGTTCGATGAAAAAAACCATGCGCCTGTTTAAAAAATATGCAGTGCGCTGGTCAGAGATACACACTTTATCTGAAGAGGCATTTATGGCAAAGCGCATTCTGATCTTGGATAATATGGGCATGCTTGCACAGGTATATCGGTATGGTGATGTCAACTATATCGGTGGCGGGCTTAACAAAGGCGTGCACAATACCTTGGAAGCAGCCGTTTATGGCAAGCCGGTGATCTTTGGTCCTAAATATGCGAAATTCATCGAAGCGAAAGACCTTGTGAAAGCCAATGCAGCATTAGTGATTACATCCAGCGATGACCTGCTCAACAGGATCAACCTGATGAATCAATTTCCATTTGTGTGGAAGGGTGTGGGAGAGGATGCGGCAGCTTATGTACATGGACATACCGGAGGTGCTGCACATATTGTGCAATATATCGCTACCCTGCTTCCGGCATCCTGATGGTTAATTGAATTTCTGACGCACCACATCCAATAGTGGTTCAATGGCATCAGCATCTTTCCAGGCATATTTTTGCTTAAGCTCCTGCAAAATATATTGCTCTGCCGCTGCATAAGAAGGTAAGGCATTGATGGCTTTGATCGCCGCATCAAACACCGACTTATCGTTTTGGAATAATTGACGCTGCAAGGCAATGCGCGTGCTCAGATCGATCACACTCATCAGGTCTTTTGATTTATGTGAAGTGATCTTATCTGCAAGCGTTTTTTTATCGTGGTGTCCTTTTAATTTACTGTCGAGTTCAGGTTTGTGTTCCTCCTCCTCTTCTTCATCATCTGCATGTTTTACCAGTGGCTTGCGCTGAGGTTTTTCTTCCGGCTTTTTATATTCCTGTAATACAGGTGCTTCTTTCTGCACCGGAGGCACTTCTGTTTTCGGAATGATCTGTTCCTGTGGCTCCACGATGGGTGTTTCCACAGGAGGGATGATCTTTTCCGCAAGAGGAGGTACTGGAATTTCTTCCACTTGAGGTATGTGTATCTCCTGCACTTTCGGTTGCTCCGTTACCTGTTGTATTTCCGGTTCAGGATCCGGCTGCTTAACCGGTGGAATGGTATGCACAAGCTCCTGCTTCTTAGCGGGTTGTTCTATAGGTGCATCCTGTAATAAAGATTCCAGTTGATGGATGTATTTCAACAGCAGATCAGCCTCCAGTTTATCCAGTGCCCCATCTTCCTTCACCTGCGCGAACAACAGATTGATCTTATCCAACAAGAGTTCCAATCTCGTGATTTTAGCATCCATGTGTAATTGTGTAGTTTTGAACGTTTAATAGCAAAGACAATACCAATAACGGGTACAAAAGTATGTTTATTGAACCGCATCTGAAAGGTGAAGGGCGTGGATGGATAGAAGTCATCTGCGGGTCGATGTTCAGCGGAAAGACCGAGGAGTTGATCCGGCGACTGCGCAGGGCAAGGATCGCGAATTTGCGGGTGGAGATATTTAAGCCCGCTGTAGACACCCGTTATGATGTGCAAAATATCGTCTCGCACGATGATACCCAGATCCTATCGACCCCGGTGGCCAATGCCCTGAATATTCTGTTATTGACGGAAGATGTTGACGTGGTGGGTATAGATGAAGCCCAGTTTTTTGATGAACAGATCACGGAAGTATGCGAGAAACTCGCACGCAGAGGGATAAGGGTGATCGTTGCCGGGCTCGACATGGATTATACCGGCAAGCCCTTCGGGCCGATGCCGCAATTGCTGGCCATTGCCGATTATATCACGAAGGTACATGCCATTTGTGTGCAATGTGGCAATATTGCCTCATTCAGCTACCGCAAAGCGGAGAGTCGTTCGCAGGTATTATTAGGCGAGAAAAATGAGTACGAACCACGCTGCAGAGCCTGTTTCCACAAGGAAGGTTAAGGCCTCTTAAAGTGCGTTAACTTACTTATTCATGACAGCAGAAACCTCAATTTGTGTATATTTGTATATTCGTTCTAATTGCTTAACTAAACGCTAGCTATGAAAAAAAATCTTGTACTCATTGCGTGCATGTTCTCTTTTATCGCACTCCGGGCACAGGCTCCTCTCAGCAATCCGCAATCGGCGCCGGGAAGTGACCTGATCCGTGATGCAAAGTCGGTTTCCAAAGCCGATCTGGCCAAGGGCACTGATGATCCGGGAGACCGTGCCTTAAATTATTATTGGGTGAATTACTCCGACGCCGTGGATTATGCCTTCAACGGCTGGGCATTGGAAAACCTTGCCTCTATGCCTTTGTGGCCCGATTCTACTGCACTGGTAGTAACCGGTACCGGCGAAGACTTTTACTGGTACGGACACGGTTTCGTGCACATGTTCGATCCGATCTCCGACTTCATCGCAGATTTTGTGGATGATAACTACACCGTGATCGGCGATGCTTCCGACTGGTTCAATGAAGACCACAGCATCAAGCTCGACTCATTGCGCTTCTATTATTTCTATGACCGTTTCAATACCGCTTATACCGATACATTGAAAGTGTATGTGATGGCACCTAACTCTTCCTGCTATCAGGAAGGTTACTACCTCGATCAGGATGGCGATGGCGACTTCGTGGAAGGTATCGATATCAGCTTATTCCTGTCGAAGTACAACTACGTGGAAAACCGTCCTAACGGCACATTCACCGAGTATACTTTCCTCTTGGGCGACGATGATACTGCCAGCTTCAACATTGCTTCTATGCAAATGCCTGTTGGCCTGACCATCAACAAAAACAGCCCCGACCACTTTGTGGGTATCGCATGGCAGTTTATTCCGGGTCAGCCTTATAGCACAGGTGATACTTTGTTGGATTTCACAGATCCTCCACACCTGATCACCAACCCACTCAACCGTTTCTGGTTATTGTGTAACGAAGAGTTCCTGGAAGGTGCGCCTGCCAGCTGGACCGAATATTCAAACAACCAGGATGGACTGGCTAACTCTGAGGTGCGTTATAACATCTCCGATGGCGGCTGGAATGGTTTCTACCTGAGCACTTATGCATTCGTAGACGCCTTTGCCTTCGAGCATGCTTATGTTGATTGGTATGTAGCACCACGTGGTGTAAACTTCCTCGCTACTGATCCTTCACCATGTGTGAGCCTGCAGAAAAACTTCACAGACCTCAGCAACTTCGCAGCCGTTCCGGATGATGCGACTTACTACTGGGAGTTTGGAGATGGCGCAGTGAGCTTCGAACGCAACCCTACACATATCTATCCGATACCTGGTACTTTCGAAGTATGTCTCGCAGTTGATTACGGTGGAGAAGCATTCGACTACTGTAAAAACGTTGCTGCTGACTACTGTACTGATGTAGAAGATATCACCAACATGACTTCTTTCAGTTTGTATCCAAATCCAACAGATGATGTACTCAATGTAAACCTCACCTTTGGACTTGCTCAGGATGCAAACATCCAGATCGTGAACATGGCCGGTCAGGTGATGTATTCTGAAAATACTACTGTTTCAACTAACTACAATACAACTATCGATGTAAGCGAAATGCCATCAGGTATTTACATGGTGCGCATCAATAGTGGTATCCAGTCTTCTGTTCGCACTTTTGTGGTGAATTGATGATGGGTTACTTTATGTAATTTGAGAAAGCCTCGCTTTGTGCGGGGCTTTTTTGTGTGCTGATGCGCTGGTACGCTGGTGCGGTGGTGCGG
>JAYRVB010000337.1:0-5741 GCA_041918775.1 Chitinophagales bacterium | reverse complement strand
TGAGTCCTCTGGTGGTGGCGATCCAGATACTGCTATCTGAAGGTTCCGGTTCGATATCGCGAATGGTGTTGGAAGGGAGATTGCTGTTGAGGGTGTCGAAATGTTTCCAGTTGTTGCCATCGTATACATACAGTCCATCGGTATAGGAACCGGCAAACACCTTTCCGAAGGCACACTGGATGGCACGGAAATCGTTTGTGCGAATGATGGTATTGGTGCTGTCGTAACTTTCTATTCGCCCACTGCCCGGATCGAAGGTTTTGATGGCGTCGCGTTCAGTGGCTACCCAGATAAGTGTGCCATCGCCACTAATGCCCAAAACGCTGTCTCGGATGCCTGTTTGCACCCAGGTTGCCTGAGTATAAGCCGTATAGGAGGAAATGAAAAAAAGTATGCCTAGTGCCTGTCGCATGCGCATCGAATATAACGAGAGGCCCGCTATATTATTGTAAAATGCGCGATTGGAGCCCGACAAATTGGAGGTAATTGGCGTCCGGAGCGTACCTTTGTTCCTTATGCACGCGAAGGGTCTTCCAATTGTATTTTTGATAACCGGCATATGCGTTTGCCGTTCTGTTTCGGGTCAATTTACTTTAAATGGCGACGCGACCGCATTGGGAGGAGACTGCTATCAACTCACCAATGAAACTACCTTTAGTGCAGGATCCATCTGGTATGATTCGCTCATAGACCTAAGCCTCGATTTTGAGATCAACTTTACATTGAATCTTGGCGATCTGGATGCTACCGGAGCGGATGGGTTATACTTTGTATTGCAACCAGTGGGAACGGGTTTGGGAGCGGCCGGTGGGGGTATGGGATATGAAGGAATAGTGCCCAGTCTGGGCGTGGAGTTTGACACCTATCAAAACGGTGGTTACAGTGATCCGGCGTACGATCATGTGGCGATTCAATACAATGGTGTGCTTGATCATGCGGGGATATATAATCTGGATGGTCCGGTGCAAATTTTGGCAGGAAGTCCGAACGCAGAAGATGGCGAGTATCACGATGTGCGCATTACCTGGGATGCAGAAATGGGACAGTTTCAGGTGTATGTAGATTGCGCATATCGCGTGGGATTTATCACCGAAGTTTTTGATATCATAGCAACGATATTTGGCGATGACCCGGAGGTGTATTTTGGTTTTACCGGTGGAACGGGTTCCTTGTTTAATAATCAGATCATTTGTTTTTCCTATACTTCGGAATTGGATGCTTTGGAGGATGTAAGTATTTGTCCGGGCGACAGTGTGCAACTCATACTCCCTGAAGAATTTACCAGCTATAGCTGGTCGCCGGCCATTGGGTTAAGCGATGTGCTTATTTCTGATCCCTGGGCATCACCGGAAACCACTACCACCTATACCGTGATCATGACCGATGCATGTGGATTTGAAACGTATGATACGGTTGTGGTCAGTGTATTGACACCCGATTTTGTTGATCTGGGTGAGGACCTTATTTTATGTGATGGGCAGAGTTGGACATTTAATGTAATGATGCCGGGGGCAACGTATGTATGGAATGATGGATCCACTTTACCCACCCTGACCATTAATGAAGCAGGCACGTATAGTGTGGTTGTTACCGATGGAGCTTGTGTAGATGGCGATACTGTGCAGGTAGATTATTTGCCGGCACCGGATATTCAATTTCCGGAGGACACGGTGATCTGCGGCCTTGACAATACATGGCTAATATCGGCCGAAACGCCCGGTGCAACATATGTTTGGCAGGATGGCAGTACGGAATCGAGTTACCTGGTTACGGAAGATGGGCTGTATTTCGTCACGGTAACAGTGGGTGGCTGTACCGACAAAGATTCTGTTTTGGTGAGTTATGCATCTGAACCCATTATTGACCTTGGTCCTGATCAGGAATTATGTCCGGGTGCTATTATCATACTCAATGCGGGCGATGAGATATTTGATTATGTGTGGCAGGATGGTGCAACAGGTAATCAATATACGGTAGCACAATCCGGAATGTATAGTGTGGTGATGACAGTGAATGGTTGTTCTGCATCTGATTCGGTGTTGATCGTGGATGACCTGTGTGTATGTGAAGTGATCGGACCCGGGGCATTTTCTCCCAACGGTGATCAGGTAAATGATTTTTTCACGCAACTTGATTGCACAGATCTGTCTGAGTATACCATGCGTATTTATAATCGCTGGGGAGAATTGATCTTTGAAACCGCAGATGTATTTGGTAAATGGGATGGCACCTGGAATGGGGAGCCTGCCGAAGTAGGCACCTACATTTACACCATGACCTATACGCGTCAGGATGGCAGTACCGGCCTTACGCAGGGCAATGTAATTTTGTTGAGATAATGGATACGATACTACAAGTGTATACGTTCATATGGAGCACTTGTGCAAAAGTTGGCATTAACGCATACAAGCTCCTCCAAAACCGTAATTTTACCGCCGCATCATGTCAAATGTAACCCCGCTGAGAATTTTGGCGTTCATCGCCGTGTGCTTTGTGCTGCTTGCCGGTATCAGCTGGGTATTTCCTGAACAGGGTATATCGATGGGCCCGAATACGGTGATCCGATTTCCAACATTGGCTTCCATTTTTGCTGAAGAAGATTCCGTAGCAGATATCAGCAACATTGTTGCCATGGAAGTAGAAGAGGATACAGCCATTGTTGAAACACCTAAAGTTGATCTGTCAAAAATTCACGGTCTGGTGACTTTGGATAGCGGTATCACCATCACCGTGCCTATTGCCATGCAGGATAATACGGTGTTGGATGCCTTCTTTCAGTCATTACGCACTGCAGGAAATAATGGCCAAACAGCGCGCATTATGCATTATGGTGATTCGCAAATTGAAGTGGATCGTATCACCGGGTATATTAGAGGGAGATTGCAGTCGCAATTTGGCGGAGCCGGTGTAGGTCTCTTAAATATTATGCCGGTAGCTGAGGGGATGGCGTTTAAAACGACATGGAGCGATAACTGGGAACGTTATACTACATTTACCAGAAGAGATAAACGGGTGCCACACCGTGCGTATGGTCCTGCTGCGGCTTTTTCCAGGTATGCGCCCGTGGCGGACAGTACCACCCGGTTTGGAAACGAACGCAAGGCCTGGTTGAAATTTGTGAGCACAAAACGCAGTGGTGCACGGGTGGCCAATTTTACGCAGGTGAAATTACTGTATGGCAATAGCATGACACCGGTTGCTGTTGAATTGCTTGCTGATGGTGTTTCAGTAGCTGCCGACACATTGCAGTCCGGTGGTTGGATGAATACATTTTCGGTAACACTTGCACAAGCACCTGCTGAAATACATTTTAATTTTAGCGGACAGGATAGTCCGGATATCTATGGGTTATCCCTGGAGGGAGTTCCCGGGGTATTGGTTGATAATTTACCCTTGCGCGGCAGTTCCGGTGATTTTTTTACCGGTATGCAAATGTCGCAGATTAAAAGCTTTTATCAGGAAGCTGGTGTAGATCTTTTTTTATTGCAGTTTGGGGGCAATACCATACCATATTTAAAGGATGAGGCGCATGCCCAGAGTTATGCAAGGTCTATTGGTGCGCAAATTCGCGCCTTGAAAAATTTACATCCCACTGCTGCGGTGTTGTTTATTGGTCCTTCGGATATGAGTGTTAAGGTGGGTGCCGACTATGTAACGCAACCCTTGTTGGAGCCATTAAATAATGCCCTGCGCACAGAAGTATTTAATGCCGGAGCAGCTTATTACGATATGTATGCAGCGATGGGCGGAAAAAATTCGATGGTAGCCTGGGTCAATGCAGGATTAGCCGGTGCAGATCATATACACTTTAGTCCGGAAGGTGCTCGTAAGATCGCTGTGTTATTTTATCAGGCACTTATGCAGGAATACAATAATTATATTATCAGGAATAGTCAGGGATGAAAAGAATCATATTTATTTGGGTAGCTGTATTATGCGCGTTTGCGTCCTCTGCACAGGTGGACCGGAAGTATACATTCATCAAGTATGATACCAGTGCCATATTTTATCCCGGTGATAGTTCAGCCATGTTAGCCTTTTATGCAAAGCTTGATGCTTTGAGGAATGGAGAACGAAACAAACTGGTGGTTGCACATTTTGGGGGTTCACACATACAGGCAGGCGTATGGTCGGAAGCGCTGGCAGATAGTTTTCAGGCGCTTGGTGGATTTGTTGGTGGTGGAGCCTATCTTTTTCCCTATCGATTATTAAAAACAAATGGGCCGCCATTCTATAAATCGCATGGCAGCGGCAACTGGAATCGCTGCAGGGCAGTGCCTTCTGAAATGTGTGAGGGCCTGGGGATGTCGGGGATGTCGGGAACTACCTATGATTCAACAGCAACCTTTGGTTTTACGTTGCGACCGAATGAGCATATCAAGTCATTTCACTACATTAAATTGTATCACAACTTCAATGCTGATTATGCCATTTCCATCCCTGAAAGTTTTCTTATCGGATTTCAGCGCAGGGATTTTCCGGATGGCGGGTATTCGCAGTTTCACTTTGATGCGCCTATTGATTCTGTTACCTTTCAGATTGATCGCATCGGCAATGCCGGTACACCATTTATTTTCAGAGGCTGGGTGATAGAAAATGAAAATCCGGGAATAGCCTATATCTCCGTGGGGGTTAATGGTGCAAGCACACGCTCGTACATTCAATGCACCGAGTTTGCCAAAGAAATAGGCACGGTAAAGCCTGATCTGGTGGTATTCAGTATTGGTGTGAATGATGCTCAGGATGCTGACCTGGTGCCGGAAGATTTTTTTGCCAGATATGATTCATTGTGTAATATCATCAAAGCACAATCTCCCGATTGCGCGATCCTGTTTACGACCATCAGCGATAATTATATCAAGCGAAAAACGAAAAATACGCGCAGTCTCAAGGTGAATACACAGATCAAGGCTGTTGCTGAAAAGCAGGGCGCGGGGGTGTGGGATATGTATACGGTGATGGGTGGATTGGGCAGTATTGACAAATGGTATCGAAGTGGACTGGCGTCTCCCGATCGAATTCATTTTAATAATACCGGGTATACTTTAATTGGCAACCTGATGTTTCAGGCCATCATGGAAAATTATGCATTGCATACCACTCACTCCTCAAACTAAAGCATCTTGGACCAACTGATCGGTTTTCTTCAGGGCATATTTGCATTTGATCCGGAACATCCACTGATCTTTACGCGGCTCTTCTTTTGGGGGTTTTTTGCTGTGGTGCTTCTGGGGTATGCCGCTGTATATCAAAAGATCAATGCGCGCACCATCTATTTGCTGGCTGCCAGTTTTTTCTTTTACTATAAAACAAGTGGTGTGTTTTTGGTGCTGCTGGTATTTACCATCATCAGCGATTATAACTGGGGACGCCTGATACATCGATCTACTGTAGTTTGGAAACGCAAGCTGTTTCTGACCATCAGTGTTGTGCTCAACCTCACTCTGCTATGTTATTTTAAGTACGCCTATTTTTTTGCCGAGAATATCAGTGTGCTTACCGGAAATGAATTGAATTTTTTCAATCACTTCGCACATTTTACCAATACCTGGATGGGCACGGAGTTTTCTGTCGACAAACTTATCCTTCCCATTGGAATCAGCTTTTTCACCTTTCAGTCACTTTCCTATACCATAGATATTTATCGCAATCGGGTAGAGCCGGTAAAGCATTTGTACGATTATGGGTTTTTTGTGTGCTTTTTCCCCCATCTGGTGGCAGGGCCTATTGTTAAAGCACAT
>JAYRVB010000336.1:0-2485 GCA_041918775.1 Chitinophagales bacterium | reverse complement strand
GGACAAGAAGGTGATGTAGCTGTGTTCTTCGGATTATCCGGAACCGGAAAAACCACTTTAAGTGCCGACCCATTGCGTCGACTGATCGGTGATGATGAGCATGGCTGGACTGAAGATGGTGTATTTAATTTCGAGGGTGGATGTTATGCAAAATGCGTGAACCTCACTAAAGAAAATGAACCGCAGATCTTTAATGCGATCAAGTTCGGATCGATATTGGAGAATATTGAATTTTATCCCGGCACGCGCAATGTAGATTTTACCAATATCACCAAAACAGAAAATACGCGTGTAAGTTATCCGATACATTATATCGATAACATCATGACGCCAAGTAAAGGGGGTTTGCCAAAAAACATTTTCTTCCTGACCTGCGATGCGTTCGGTGTATTGCCTCCGATCAGTAAATTAAATCCGGGACAAGCCATGTATCAGTTCCTCAGCGGGTATACCGCAAAAGTAGCCGGAACAGAAGCCGGGGTTACAGAACCACAATTAACGTTCAGCACCTGTTTCGGTGCGCCATTCCTGCCTTTGCATCCAACTAAATACGCTGAATTACTCGGCGAAAAAATGCGCAAGCACAATGTGAATGTATGGCTCATCAATACCGGCTGGACCGGCGGGTCATACGGTACAGGACATCGCATGAAACTCCGTTATACCCGTTCAATGATCACCGCTGCATTAAATGGTGTTTTGGACAATGTCCAATATGAAACCCATGAGGTATTCGGATTGCATTTCCCGGTAAGTTGTCCTGATGTGCCATCAGAAGTATTGAATCCACGCAACACCTGGACAGATAAAGCTGCCTACGATGCCAAAGCATCAAATCTCGCGGCACAGTTTGTCAAGAATTTCGAAAAGTATGCTGATAAAGCCAACGCAGAAATTCTCGCAGCCGCACCTAAAGCGAATGCCACCGTGTAATGAATAACGGCAACATAAACAGAAGGCTATCCATCGACACATGGATAGCCTTTTTTCTGCCCTTTGGCGCACAGGTATGTGCACTCCCCGCTTCTCATTAAACAGGTACACGAAACATCACCACTCCATCGTTTTATAAGGATGAAAAGATGCTTACGCTTTCAATTATTTGTACTATTATCGTTTGTACTATTTGTTTCAGCAGATAATCCTGAACGAACTGCGAAAAAGGCATTTAAAAAAGCCGGCTATATCTATGTGCCCTCCGGTGCCACTTTAGTGAACGGAAACCTGACCACCGTGCAGGGATTTTATATTTCTGAGGGGGAGATCAGCAATGCACAATATCGTGTCTTTTTAGACTCACTGACTGCAAGTGGCGATAGCGCTGCGCTGGCCGAGGCAAAGGTGTATCCTGAAAAATGGAATATCCCATACAGCAGCATGGAAAATTTTGAAAAGCATTATTTCACACATCCTGCCTACGACCATTATCCGGTAGTGAACATCACACAGCAGGGCGCGCGCTTATACTGTGAATGGCTCGAGAAACAATTTGCAGCTAAGGGCATCCGCGTGCAGGTGCGCTTACCCGAAAGAGCCGAATGGGTGATGGCAGCCAGGGGCGGACATTCCGGGAATATCTACCCATGGACCGGCGAGGCACTGCGCGATAAACGCGGCCTGTATCTCGCTAACTATAAAACGGAAAAAACATCCGATGATGGCAGTTATATCACTGCGATCACGAAGTCGTACAAGCCGAATGATTACGGCTTGTTCAATATGGCAGGGAATGTAAGTGAATGGATAGCCGACAAGGGTATTTGCATTGGCGGCAACTGGTGGAGTGAACCGGAGTATCTGAAGATCGATGCGCCACCTGAATTCCCTCTGGCCTCCGACCCCTCCCCTTTCATCGGCTTCCGTCCGGTGTTCACGGTGGTGGAATAGTGGTTTTGTTGGAGATTTGTATATTTAGCACATGATGCGATGGCGAACAGGTAGTGTTTTAGCCGGTATTTTGGTGCTGATGCTGCTCATTGGCACAAGTGCCATGCGCTTCGACAAGGCTTCGTTTTTTCTGAAAAAACGCGGATTTGTTGAGGTGAAAGGCAGTGAACTGGGACTTGGCTACGACTATTATATTCTCTCCTTCGAGATATCAAATAATGATTACCGGAAATTTCTGTACGACCTGAAGATCAATTCACGCAATGATGAATTGGCCATTGCACAGGTGGATACTTCCGCATGGGATGCATTATACGGTACCCCAAATGCCTATACCGCATATTATTTTCAACACGAATCTTATGGCGCTTATCCGGTAGTGAATATTTCAGTTGCAGGCGCTGAATTGTATTGCAAATGGCTGAGTGAAAAATATGCCAATGAATCTTTCGATATCGAAGTGCGTTTGCCGGATTCTGTCGAATGGAAATTAGCCGCAAGAGGTGGCGATAGCACGGCGATCTATGGCTGGGGAAAAGGCACTTATGTAGATCGACAAGGCTATTATAAATGCAATGCGAAAAAAGGTACGGTGTGC
>JAYRVB010000335.1:0-5235 GCA_041918775.1 Chitinophagales bacterium | reverse complement strand
TTCTTGACTTCGCAGGCGAAACGGGTTTTGAAGTTGGTAGCGTCAAAGCGGGTGATGAAATCAGCACCACTCTTGCCGGCTACCAACCCCTCCCAATACTCCGGCACAGAGTTGCCTATAGGGGTCAATGCCCCTAATCCGGTTACTACAACTCTTCTCAAGGCCATGAGACGGATCAGAAATTACTTAACGTGTTCTTCCAGGTAAGAAATAGCGTCGCCCACTGTGGTGATGCCTTCAGCCTGCTCGTCTGGTATAGAGATGTTGAATTCCTTTTCGAATTCCATGATCAGTTCAACAGTATCCAATGAGTCAGCTCCCAAATCGTTGGTAAAGCTGGCTTCAGGAACTACTTCACTTTCATCAACACCAAGCTTGTCAATGATGATCTTTTTTACTTTTTCTGCGATTTCAGACATTGTATGTAGGTTTTAATGCCACTCTGGCTTTTGCTTTTTTGAGTGGTTGTTCAAAAATAAAGTGCAAAGATAAAGGAATAGGGCGTGAATGTGCAAATTGATACCCTGTATTATACAGGAGCCTTCTTACCTTTGACCCACATGGCCCGGAGGAAACTCAAGATAGACCCCGATTTCACCTTCCTGCTGATAGGTTTGGCCAGCCCCCTTCAAGACTACCGTTTGGCCTGGAACCTCAACCGCAGCCTGCATAAAAGCCTCGGCAGGGTAGACGATCTGGTGCTCGTTGAACCCGAAAGTCAACGCCAAACCAGCTTTTCCCGCTACGACTACTATGAAGAACTGACCAAAAGCTATTTTCACCTTATTCGGAACCGCCAGGGAGCCGTTTTGCTGGTCCCCGAGGCCAAAGAGCTCGATTACCTCCTCCTCATTAAGGGCGAATATTACCGCACCCGGGTGGCCGGATTGTTAAAAAAGATACGACAGATCGAGGAAGTGCAAGCCGTAGTGCAAATACCTATAAATACCCTCCGCTCCAGAAATAACCTTATTCTGGATACCCCTGCAACAGATATTTAATGAACTTTGACGCCGATTAGGCATTTAACTATACAATGAAAAGAGGACATAACAAGACAAAGATCATTGCCACACTAGGACCCGTGAGTAGTAGCTACGACATGATCAAGAAGTTGATTCACGCTGGTGTGGATGTATTCAGATTGAATTTTAGTCACGGTTCACACGAAATACACAAGCAAACCATCGCCCTCATCAAGCAGGCGAATCGCGAACTCAATACCCATGTAAGCATTCTCGCCGACCTCCAAGGGCCAAAGATCCGTTTGGGGGAAGTGCTGCCACTTACCGTACTGAAGGAAGGAGATGTGTTCACGTTTACCACCCACCCGGGTATCGGCACCAATGAAATGGCCTATATCACCTATCCGAATTTCCCAAAAGATGTAAAAGCCGGTGAAACAGTTTTGATCGATGATGGAAAGATCGAATTGAAAGTTCTCGAAACAAATAATAAAGATACCGTTGTTACCCGTGTGGTTTTTGGCGGGCCGATATCCTCGAAAAAAGGAGTTAATCTTCCTGATACTCAGGTGTCCATTCCATCGCTTACCGAAAAAGACCACAATGACCTCATGTTTGCCCTTAATGAAGGAGCTAACTGGATCGCCTTGTCGTTTGTGCGCAAAGCAGATGATATCATCCATCTGAAAAACATCATCCGACACCACGGTTTTCATGCAAGGGTGATCGCCAAGATCGAAAAACCGGAAGCACTCAAAAATATTGATGCCATTATAGAAGCCACAGATGCCATCATGGTAGCGCGTGGCGACCTCGGCGTGGAAATGCCGGTAGAGATCGTGCCATTCACACAAAAAGAATTGTGTAAAAAATGTCTTGCGAATGCAACACCAGTCATCATTGCAACACAAATGATGGAAAGCATGATCGAAAATCCGCATCCAACCCGTGCTGAAGTAACAGATGTGGCCAATGCCGTACTGGATGGTGCCGATTGTGTGATGCTCAGTGGAGAAACTGCTGCCGGAAAATATCCGGAAAAGGTGATCAAAACCATGGTGCGCATTATCGAACAGGCAGAAAAAGATCCGAAGATTTACGACAGACGTAATACACCCGACAAACGTTCTAAAACCTACCTGAGCGATGCGATCTGTTTTAACGCATCTAATATGGCCGGCGAAGTACACGCTGCTGCCATCATGGGGATGACCAAAACGGGATATACGGCATTCATGGTGAGTAGTTGTCGACCAAAAGCCAATATCTATATCTTCACCAATAATCCCGAAGTTGTCAATATCCTTAACCTGCTCTGGGGCGTGGAAGCCTTTTTCTACGATGGCATGAAAGGTACAAATAATACCTTCCGCGATGTACAACAACACCTGGTAGAAAGCGGACACCTAAAACAAGGCGACGTGGTCATCAACCTCGGCACCATGCCCGTTAAAGAAATGGCAAGAACAAATACGTTGAAGATTTCTCAGATTGTATGATGTAAAATTCAGGGTGAGCCACGAATGCACGAATAAACACAAATTAAATGTCTTTGTACGCGCATTCGTGCTCATTCGTGCATTCGTGGCCAAACTCCATTCGTGCTCATTCGTGCATTCGTGGCCAAGCTCCATTCGTGTCCATTCGTGCATTCGTGGCCAAACTCCATTCGTGCCCATTCGTGCATTCGTGGCCAAACTCCATTCGTGCTCATTCGTGCATTCGCGGCCAAGCTCCATTCGTGTCCATTCGTGCATTCGCGGCCAAACTCCATTCGTGCCCATTCGTGCATTCGTGGCCATCCCCCCATTCGTGCATTCGTGGCAATTCCCACTCACCACTCACCTCCCGATAGCTATCGGGACACCATTCTCCCTCCCTTTACTACCTTTACAAACTCAAATCACCGCTCATGTGGCAAGAAGAAAATAATCAACTGCACAAAACTTTCACCTTCAGGAATTTTTCTGAGGCTTTTGCTTTTATGACCCGGGTAGCCCTGCTCGCTGAACAACATAATCACCACCCATATTGGACCAATGTCTGGAATACCGTCGACATTTATCTGAATACACACGATGCTGGCAACGTGGTTACCGAAAAGGATCATAAACTCGCCAAATCGATCGACGCATTATTGTGATTTTTCTGTTAATTTGCGGATATGAAATACAGTCAGCAGGATCAGACGCAACTCATTGCTTTAACAGAACAACTGGTCAAGCACATCACACAGGAACCTGAAAACAAAGATGCCGCCCGTGATGTGATCGACGAATTAAAGCAGGTTTTGCATTTCCACGACTGGAAATATTATGTAGATGCCACACCCATCATTCGGGATATTGATTATGATCTGTTGTTCAAAAAACTTAAAGCACTCGAAACAACATATCCCGAACTCCTTACTGAAGATTCACCAACACAGCGTGTTGCGCGCACACTGAGTGAAGATTTTCCTACAGTTTCGCACTCGGTGCCAATGCTCAGTCTGGAAAACAGCTATGATGAAAATGATCTCCAGACTTTTGATAAACGCGTACACGAACTCACCGCACAATCACAGATCACCTACTGCGTAGAACCTAAATTCGATGGATCGTCCATTGCAGTGATCTACGAAAATGATCTGCTCGTTCGCGCAGCCACACGAGGTGATGGCATCCAGGGCGATGAGATCACCATAAACGCCAAACGCATGCGCTCACTTCCCTTGCGCGCAGCATTTTCAAAATTCGGCATACATCGCGTGGAAATTCGCGGTGAAGTGGTCATCCATAAAGAAACCTTTGCGCGCATCAACGAAAAGCGGGAAGCTGAAGGGCTGCAAATTCTGCAGAATCCCAGAAACTCTGCTGCAGGCGCATTGCGCGTAAAAGATTCTGATGAAGTGGAAAAGCGCGGGCTGGAAGCCTTTATGTACCATATTGCCTACGCGGTGGATAAGGAGGGAAATGATCTGCTGGGTACCGAATTGCAACAGCATTTTCACAATATCGAAATGCTCGGCAAACTAGGCTTTAAAGTCCCCGGAAGGGAAAAGAAATTATGTAAGCATATCGATGAAGTACATCAATTCATACAAACCTGGGAAGCAGAACGCGACAATTATGCATATGAAATAGATGGGATGGTGATCAAAGTAAATGATATTGCTTTGCAAAAAATATGTGGTGCCACTTCCCATCATCCGCGCTGGGCCATCGCATTTAAATTTAAAGCGCGTGAGCAGGAAACAGAATTATTATCAGTAGAATATCAGGTAGGTCGAACCGGAGCGATCACACCGGTGGCAAAAGTAAAAACAGTGTATATCGGCGGTGTAAATGTTTCTTCCATTTCACTGCATAATGAAGACATCATCAAAGAAAAAGACCTGCACCTGCACGATATCGTAGTAGTGCAGCGAGCCGGAGATGTGATCCCATATATAGACAGGGTAGTATTAGCAAAACGCGATCCCGCGCTTATTGAAGATATCGTATTCATTAAGGAATGTCCCTCCTGTGAACAACCTATTTATAAGCCCGAGGAAGAGGCCGTGTACCGTTGCATTAACCCCGACTGTCCGGCACAGGCGGAGGAGCGACTCATCCACTTTGTCAGCAAAGATGCCATGGATATTGATGGCTGTGGCAGGGAAACTATGATGGAACTGTATGCCAATGAAAAGGTGCGTTCCATTCCGCAACTCTACGAGCTCAAAGCCGAAGATCTTGCCGGTTGGGAAGGGTGGAAGGATAAGAGTATAAATAAGCTCATCGAAGGTATCTCAGCCAGCAGGAAACAACCGTTATGGCGACTCGTAAATGGTCTGGGCATCCGGCATATCGGCACCCAAACGGCAAAGGATCTGGTGCGAAGCATAGAAAACCTGAAAGACCTGTTTACCTGGGACAAGGACCATTTTCAATCCATTGAGGGCATTGGCCCAAAGGTGGCAGATAGTCTGTTTCGCTTCTTTAATAACCCGTCCAATCAGGCCATGATCCTTGATCTGGAAGCGCATGGCGTAAACCTGGCAAACGAAAAAACAACAGAGGGCCCGGGCAAACTGGCGAATAAAACCTTCCTGTTCACAGGATCGCTCACCCGCTTTACGCGCGACGAAGCGAAGGAACTGGTAGAACAGAACGGGGGGAAACTCATCTCCTCGGTGTCGAAAAACCTGAACTATCTGGTGGCCGGTGAGGCCGCAGGATCCAAGCTGGACAAGGCTAGGGCACTGGGTACGGTCAACATCATCGATGAAGAAACCTTCCTCAAAATG
>JAYRVB010000334.1:0-1949 GCA_041918775.1 Chitinophagales bacterium | reverse complement strand
GAAAGGCTTTAGCGTGATGTGTAACAGAGAAGTAAGGTTTCATTTGGAAAGGATTTGTATACAAGTATACGGAATATTCTATAAATACCTAAAGTAAGATGTTAAATATTCCGGGTCGGTTGCAATACCCTGTCAGGCCACCGGCTTACCCTTGACATACACCGCCAATGGCAGCGGGGCCTCAAAGTTCCTAATCACTTGGAAATCAGCTTGTTTGCCCACTGAAATAGACCCTTCCAGGTCCCCTACCCCGGAGATCTCTGCGCTGCCAAGTGTATAGGCCTGTAGCGCTGTTTCAAGTGAAATGGTCTGCTCAGGGCCAATGCAGGTTCCGTTGAGTGCCAGTCGGTTCATGGCTGCGTGGATATTGATCCATGGATCTATGTCGCGCACTACAGGCGCGTCAGTAGATAAGGCTAAAGGTACCTGAACCTCATGAACACTGCGGAGGGGATATAATTGATGCAAGCGCTCGGGTTCGAGCGCATCGATAAAGTTATGGCCGAGCTCACGAATAAATATTGGCTGCATCACCGCACCGATCTGTTGCTTATGCATGATCTCAAGATGTCGGGCAGTTGGCAATCCGAGATGTTCAATGCGATGATGTGTGCCGTCCAATTCTGCATATATACGCAGAACGGTATCGATCGCTGCATCACCGATGGCATGAGTGGCGATCATCAACCCTGCTTCCTGCGATGCTTTCGCAAGTGGGTAAAAAGTATCGTAATCCAATCGCAGAACACCACGCAATTCACTGTTTTTGTATGGCTGACCAAGTGCGGCCGTTTTCCCGCTCAGACCTCCATCAGCAAAAAACTTTACTGTATTTACGATCAGATGATCGGTATGTATTTTTTCCGGATTCGGATAAATACCGTTCTTCCCATCAGGTACGCGAATGGGAATGGCATGAACACGTATGCGCAAGGCACCACTTTCGTTCATCTGTTTATATACCTGCAACAGATCGCGGTCGACAGCAGGGTCTGTTACGCTGGTGATCCCATATTGTAAACACCAATCCTGTGCCGACATGATCATCTCCTGAAGTTCGTGAGGCGCATACTTCGGAATGGCTTTAAGTACTAGTCCGATCGCCGTTTCTGTAAAATGGCCGGATAAGTCCCCATTCGGCAGATAGGAAATTTCGCCGCCAACAGGAATGGCTGTATGTTTATCCAAAGCTGCTAGTTCCAGCGCTTTACTGTTGGCTATGACCTGATGTGCACAGGTTCTTGTAACTACCACAGGCCGATCCCTGACCACCGCATCCAGGTCCGATTTATCCGGCATTCGGGGCTGTGCAAAATCCATTTCATTAAATCCACGTGCCTGTATCCAATATTGATCGGGATGCTTCCGAATATAATCAGCTAATTTTTGTTGCATTTCCTCCATGGAACGCACACCACGCAGATCCAACATATGGGTGCGCAAATTGCCCACCTTCCAAATATGCATATGTGCATCATGAAAACCGGGTAAAACAATGGCATGCTGCAGATCGATGCGTTCGTCCACTTCCATTTCGAGCAGTGCATCATTACCTACAGCAATATATTTTCCATGCTCTATGACAAATGCGGTCGCCTCAGGTAATTTACTGTCCTGGGTAAGAACTTGTGCATGGTAAAACAGCTGACGCATAAAATGTCCGTTATTTAAGTGGTTAGTGTGATACGACGGATGGAATCTTCCAACACATCTAATCCTTCATGTAATTGCGCATCATCCATCACCACAGGAGGCAGGAGGCGAATACAATTAGAATACAATCCGGCGCGTATCAATAATACACCATGTGCTACCGCATCGCGGATAATGGCCAATGTTAAATCAGGATCCGGTTGTTTGGTTTGCCTGTCTTTTACAAATTCCACTAATTGCATGGCGCCGATGCCGCGCACATCACCCACCACCGGATATTTTTGTTTCCAGGATTG
>JAYRVB010000333.1:0-6790 GCA_041918775.1 Chitinophagales bacterium | reverse complement strand
GCATTTTCATTGGCAGAGTTGTAGCCGTCATGAAATCCAACAACGCAGTCGGCTGAAGGTGTAAGTTCGATCACATCCTGTGCGATCAGTGTGGTCATGCATCCAAGTGTGAGCACTAATGCAAAAATAGTTTTCATCGCGATCTGTATTTAGAGCTAAGTTAGTGAAATGGTGGGATAATAATTCCATGGGGGAGCTGCTACTTAACAGAAATTAGCCATCAACAACCGGGTGACTGTTTGGTCAAATCGCAATTCGATTACCGCACCAGTGTGAGCGAGCCTGATTTAAGGATCGGTGCACCGGAGCAGTTGGCTGAAACTATATACACATAGGCACCTATTTCCTGTGGTATACCGTTGTAATTACCATCCCAGGTATAACCGGTGCTTTTTGAGTGAAATATTTCAGCTCCCCAGCGATTGTAAATCACAAAATATTCGAGTTGACAATCAGGGGTTAAGATCGGACCGAAATAGTCGTTTATGCCATCACCATTTGGAGAGAATGCATTTGGGATGCCCCAGTCTGAAATATTGAGCAATATATAAACGCTATCCGTGTAAACACATCCATCAGTTGTGGTGACTGTAACGGCATACCACCCGCTTTCTGTTGGGATCGCAAATGGAGTATAACAGGTGGTGCAACTCAAACCTGTCCCTGGACTCCACACCACACTGAGGTCAGGACCACTGTATATCGGTGTAATGGTTACACCATTGATCGGGCACAAAATGGTGTCGGATGTAAAATATACATTTGGCATATCGTTCACAATGATCGTAACGGTATGCAAACTGTCGCATCCACCGGTAGATACAAATGATTCGGTAAATGAACCTGGTGAGGACATGTATGTGCCGTTCACATATACAGAATCACCCAAGCAAATGGTGTACGTTTCTTCGGTATACAATGTGTCTGCAATTTCCACATAAATGGTTAGAACAGAGTCGCAACCTGCAGCTGTAGAAAACGTTTGTTCAAATGAGCCTGCTGAGGTTACTTCGATCCCATACACATAAATGGTATCCCCTTCGCACATAGCAATTGTGCTATCAGTTTCATAGGAAGGATTAACCTCAACATCCATACTGAGTATTATGGGTGCACATGTACCAGTAACTTCTGCAGTGATCGTATAAGTGCCGGCACCACCCCAGTCAGTGATCGCGATCGTGTTGTCATCTACAGCAACATAATCAACACCAACCGGAATATCCCAGTCAACATCAGTAGTGCCTGAAACAGAATATTCGGCATCTTCACCGGCACATACAGACTCAGGTCCTGTAAGGGTGTTGGAGGTGATCACCTCGTTCACAATACAGGTATTATCGAGTGTGCCGGTAAGCACCCGCATATAATATCCCCATGGTGCATTGCCATGTTGCAGGTAATGCAGGTTCGTGATATCATCAGGAATTTCAAAACATTCAATTGCATCTAATAAATCTGTTCTGGCTTCGTCGAGGTAAACTTCCAGCGATACGTAGTTAGCAGATAATCTTTTAAATGTCAGGTAATAGGTTTGACCGGGTAAAGCCGTTATGTTATCACCAACTGCAGTATTGACATACACCAGTTCATTTTTAGCATAAATATAAAATCCGGTTGTAGGGTCTGATGGCGAATATTCTGACAAATACCAGATCATGATGCCATCCTGGTCATTTGCAATGCAATGTTCCCAGGAGTCGTTAAATGGACAGTTGGTTCCGGAGGTGAGTGCCCAGATCACATGACCAACACGTGGTATACCGGCCATCCCGATTGCCGTAGGTGTAAACTCAAATGTGGCTGTCCAGGTCTCATCACTTACCGGAGTTCCGATATCTCGCCAAATTCGTGTATCGTTGGCATCATTGATGTTGTCGTAGTTTACAATACCACCGGCAACGGTTAAAGTTCCGGTTTGAGGGTCATCTCCACATCCACCTGCACCCGGATATACATACTCAAAATTCCAGGGTGCAGGATCGGAATAGTCATCGGAGAAATCGCACACCTGGCTGTCACCGGAGGAAATGGCAAACATGCAAAGGAAAATGGCCAGGGAGATACGGTATTTCATAGGTATCTCAAAGTTACTTCGATTTCTGTAATTGAGTGCGCCTTCATGCAAATTTAACCTCCAACCCACCTAATCGCCAGGTTAGATGCTTAACCGTCACTTTTGGCATAAACCGCATTGAGCCCTGTAATTCTCTATCTTTGAGCACTGCATTTGAATGTGTTCAAATGCCATGGGTTAAGCATACACAAGAGCCCCATGGTCAATAGTTGAACAGCTTCAGGCATAGGCTATGACTGATCACCATTTAGAGAACGACGTATACTGTTTGATCCTTACCTATAACAATAGGTGGAGGTATCTGGAGGAAGTCTTAACTGCTTTGTCAGTGCACCCCTGGTTGCATATCGTGATCGTAAATAACGGGTCATCTGATTTTCCAAACGATCATGTGCTATATGGAAAATTTGCTTCCTATGAGCGAATCGATCAATCGGAAAATGTGGGTTCTGCAAAAGGGTATGGAATTGGATTACAGCATATTGAGCAACGTGACGAAACTGCATTGGTTTGGTTACTTGATGATGATAATGTCCCTGGTCCTGATGCTTTGAAGGTATTATTACGCCGATATAATGAGGAACAGACCAACTTCAACAACTTGCCATTGATGATCATGGCCTTGCGTACTTCCAGAAAATATCTGGTAGGTATTTCATCAGGTGAACCTTTGGCAAAGTATTTTTCCCTGGGTAATGATTTTTTGGGTTTCAGCCTGAATAAACTTCGGCACAAATTGCTTGCTACTCAAAAAGACACGATCAGCGATGCGCCAATTTTACTGCCGTATGCTCCCTATGGTGGATTGTTGTTTAGTATTTCCCTGATAAAGCAGATCGGGCTCCCTGATGAACGATATTTTGTTTATGCCGATGACTTCGAATTCACGCATCGCTGTATACAAGCAAACGGTCGAATTTTATTGGAACCTGAAGCAATAGTAACTGACCTTGAGCCCAGTTGGCAGCTTGGTCGGAATAAGGGCAGGAAAGGTCCGGTTACATTGGACGGTCCTCCCTTCCGTGTATACTACTCCATTCGAAACTTTGTGTATTTCCAACGCAAAAGTTTGGTAAGCAATCATTGGGTGTATGCAAGTAATGCCGTGATATATATAATATATCTATCTTTGTTCGCATTATTCACCGGCCGGATCGCAGCATTTCGTGTGTTTTTTGAAGGTGTTTCAGATGGTTGGAAAGGTGTATTTATTAATTCAAAGTATCGAAAAATACCATGATGCTCGTTGTTAAATGGTTGCGTAAATCTTATCGCTACACCTATAAGGCTTTCTTTAGTAAGTATGACGTGATCATGGAACGGGAAGTGAAAGGCTGTGAGACCCTTCTTGATATAGGATGCGGAAGCTTTTCGCCGGTGCAAACATTCAATAAGCACCTGTACTGTGTTGGTATAGATGCATTTGTGCCGAGTATTGAGAAAAGTAAAAAGCTTGGGATTCATGATGAGTATCATCAAATGAATGTGCTCGAAGCACTCGATAAATTCGGGCCTAAATCTTTTGATGTAGTAGTTGCGCTCGACCTGATCGAACATCTGACCAAAGAGGATGGCCAAAAGCTTTTGGACATGATGGATGCTTTGGCGAGAAAGAAAATATTTATTTACACACCTAATGGATTTCTGCCACAGGGTGATCGTGAGAATAATCCATGGCAGGTGCATTATTCGGGCTGGGAGCCGGAAGAGTTCAGGTCGAGAGGATATAAGGTATATGGAGTAAATGGTATCAAACCATTGCGTGGAGAATATGCCAAGGTGATCTATAAGCCAATGTTTTTCTGGAATTTCATCAGTGACATTACCGAGTTGTTTGTGAAGCACAAACCGGAAAAGGCGTTCCAGTTACTGGCTATTAAAGAAATGAAGCATTAATTATGTCGCTAAAATCAGAATTGCTCGCTATCAGGAGTCTTATATACAGAAGGCTGTATATGAGCAAGCGCAAGGAGAACAAGGTTGTAGATGATTTCCATACCTTGTTTTATGATAGTTTTTTGTTTAGTAAAACCTGGGGTGAGTCAACCTGGTTAGGTACACACATTAAGAAATGTCCATTTGATACATGGATGTATCAGGAGATATTATATGAAGTAAAACCTGATTTGATCATTGAGTGTGGTACATATAAAGGGGGAAGTGCCTATTATCTGGCAACCTTGTGTGACCTTATGCAGAAAGGGGAAATTTTGACCATCGATATCATTGACCACCCGAATAAGCCGCAACATCAACGTATAACCTACCTTACCGGCTCTACTTTGGAAGAATCAATTTTAAAAGTGGTTAAGGAACGCGCCAATAAGGCAACTACAATTTTGGTCATTCTTGATGACGATCATTCGGAAGCACATGTATACAAAGAGCTTAAGGTTTATGCCGACTTTGTTACTCCCGGTTCTTATTTATTGGTGGAGGATAGTAATGTGAATGGTCATCCTGTTTATCCGGAACATGGACCAGGTCCTTTCGAGGCAATTCAGAAATTCATTGCAGAAGATGATCGCTTCAGCATCGATAAAAGCAAAGAAAAGTTTTATATGAGTTTCAACCCGAACGGGTACTTGAAACGTCATAAATAAAAAAGGCTGCCTAAAAAGGCAGCCTTTTTTATTTTGAGTATGCGTTTTATTGAATAATAAACTTAGCCATCACCTTTGTTTGGCCATTATCATAAATAGCCAGATAAATACCTTGTGGTAATTCTTCGATTCGGATGGTAGTTTGGTTTGCGTTTTCCAAAGTTTGTGTATGCACGATCTGGCCGGAAGTATTCACGATCAGTAATTGACCGTTAAAAATATCTTCGGTGCTTACCACCACATATTCCCTCGCCGGATTCGGATATAAAAACATGCCTTGAGGCACTTCGGGCTCGGTGATGGAAATGAATTCACAGCGACCATTTACAAATTCGGTTGCACCTTCATCTTTATAGCGCTGTGTATATTCCTGGTAAAAGAGGTTTGTGGCAGTGCTGTCGTGTACAACAAGGGTGTTTTCGTCGTTGCGACTGTTAGCGCTGGTGCTCCAGTTGTGGGAACCTGTCCAAACCATAGGGTCGGAATTCGGACAGTTTGGATCAATAATGAGGTATTTGTGGTGCAATAAATTGCTGCCACTGTAATTGTAAAATCTGCTGCCAAGTGCATCTTCCAGAATGTTTACGGCTGTGCTGTCGTCAGCATTGGTCTGGTCGTAAATACCTGTGGCAAACACACCGCGCTCGGTCACCGCATCTTCGATCTCATAGCTGATGCCGAAGCGTGTAAGTGAAAATACAGCGAAGTGCAGATCGTAATCAGCGGTATTGATCTCACGGAGCATTTGTGTTTCCACATCATCGCTCGGTGAAAAGAATAGTTCTACGCGTTTACCGTCGATCACAAATTCGTGTGGCGTGTTGTTGGATTTATCGGGGCCAAATTTTCCGTTGAATAGCTCATCAAATTCTAAACGATAGGCACGCGCTAAGCTCATATCCTGCACGGCAATGATATTTTGTTTGTCGACCTTGATCTGTTCGTCGGTAAAATTCATTGAACCCGTGATCACCCAGGCATCGTTCGGGTCGGTGGAGATGGCATCAACAACTATGAATTTATTGTGCATGATTCCGTATAAAGCGCCATCCGCATTGGTAGAGCCATCCGGCGGTGATTTTTTCTTTTTACCAACGCCTACGTTGATGAGGTTATACGTAGCATCATCCACACCATTATCGCACACCACACGCACATCTACACCGCGTGCATAAGCGTCATTGATGCTGTTGATGATATAATTGATGTTGTCGATATTATATACGGCAATATCCAATGAATACTGCGCGTGATCTAAATACCATTTAATGGTATCGTCCATAGTGCCATTCACGAAAATGGCATTTTCACCGGTACTTACGCTATTATCTACCGGGCTATTGAACCATACTTTGATCTGTCCCGTCGAGTTAGAAGCAGTTGCCATTGCGGTGATCGCCGAGAAGCTGGTATCGTTTGTGGCGCTTACGCTGGCAGCTTGCACATAATAGATTGTGCCGGCGGTAAGGCCTGTCACATTCAAGGCATGTGTGGTCACCATGGCAGCATCAGTGGTTTCTGAACCGAGTGACAACGTGGTGCCATAATAAATGATGGTATTTCCCGGATTCAGCGTGCTGAAGTTCACGGTAAATGAAGTGGTGGTGATGGCAGTTTGTGTTAATACGGAAGAAATTACCGGAGGATTTCCACCTGTTGAAATATCTGCGAGGTCGCGCGGCAACAGTTGATAGCCACCTGTACCGCCCGGAGCAAACTGACTCATGATACCGGTTATGGAAACCGGATCCACCGGGATCGGTGTGCCATCAATATTGGTAGAAGTAACCACACGCACCTGTCCGGTGCCGGCGGCATCTGTTACATCGTAATTTGTTCCGGAACCTGCAGTGGAAAAAGTACCGGCATCCGTAAAGGTGGCGTCATTGATACGCACCAGTTTACCTTCATAGGCTTCCACCCATCCCGATACACTAGTTACATCGATAGGGGCCGGAACCGGATTTCCGGTATTGATGATCGTAACACTGCTGGCAGGAGATATTTCCAACAGGGCATTATAGTTGAACAATGGGCCCGTTGCTTCGATGGTATCTCCGCGCTGCACCGAGGCAACCAGCGTGGCACTGTATACCGGAATAGCGCCGGT
>JAYRVB010000332.1:0-1664 GCA_041918775.1 Chitinophagales bacterium | reverse complement strand
TGGTGATGAATTTTTTAAATCCCAGTGCCTGTAAGCCACGCAGCAGCGCCTGGGATTCTTCTATATTTTGTGCACCATCATCTATCCCCGGGATCAGATGCGCGTGCATATCTGCATGCAGTACGCTGAAGTCAAGCAGATCAACTTTTCGGGAGCCAAAGAGATTTCCGAAAAAGCCGGCCATTACCGTGCTGCGTATTGTTGCTCGTAAAATTGTTTGTAAGCACCGCTGGTCACTTCATCCAACCACTGTGCATTGGCCAGATACCAGTCGACTGTTTTCTCCAGCCCTTCTTCAAACTGTAAGGAAGGTTGCCAGCCTAATTCTTTGTTGAGTTTGGTGGCATCGATGGCATAGCGCATATCGTGTCCCGGACGATCGGTAACATAAGTGATCAATTGCGCAGAGGTGCCTTCAGGTCGATCCAGTTTTTTATCCATGATGCGACACAGTGCATGAATGAGGTCGATGTTCTTCCATTCATTGAATCCACCTATATTATAAGTTTCACCATTTTTTCCGGTGTGCAGGATGGTATCGATGGCACGTGCATGATCTTCCACCCATAACCAGTCGCGTACATTTTCTCCTTTACCGTACACCGGTATCGGTTTACTGTGCTTAATATTATTGATGGCAAGCGGTATCAGTTTTTCAGGGAATTGAAAGCTGCCGTAATTATTGCTACAATTAGAGATCACCACCGGCATGCCGTATGTATCGTGGTATGCACGCACAAAATGATCGCTGGATGCTTTGGATGCAGAGTAAGGACTGTGCGGATCGTACGGGGTACTTTCCACAAAAAATCCGGTGTCGCCTAAAGTACCGTACACTTCATCCGTAGAGATATGATAGAAGCGTTTTCCGTCATGATCGTTCTTCCAGATATGTCGGGCTGCATTGAGCAACACACAGGTACCTACCACATTGGTGATCACAAATTCGATGGGATTGGCGATACTTCTGTCTACATGACTTTCTGCAGCCAGGTGCACCACCATATCAAAACGATATTGTTCAAACAATCCGGTAATGAAATTCGCGTCAGTGATATCTCCTTTTACAAAGGTGTAATTTGCCGCATGTTCTATATCGCGCAAATTTGCCAGGTTTCCGGCATAGGTGAGCTTGTCGAGATTAACGATGTGGTAATGCGGATACTTGTTCACCAATAAACGCACCACATGCGATCCGATAAATCCGGCACCGCCGGTAACCAATACAGTTTTTTGTGTTGTCATAAACTCCAGTAATGCAGGGTAGACATTTTATTTCTGAATACCCCTTTTATGTCAATAAATATACAATCAGGTCCGGCTAATTCGAGGAAATGTGCTTCCGTTAATTGCGCATATTCTTTGTGTGGTACAGCAAGTATGATCGCATCATATTTCTTTCCCTCCGAATCATCCAGATGGAAACCATATTCATGCAATACGTCGCTGTCATCAGCCTTCGGATCCGTAACATCCACATGCAAACCAAAACTCCTGAGTTCTTTCACGAGATCAGCCACTTTCGAGTTACGGATGTCATGCACATTCTCTTTGAACGTGATGCCCATGACGAGTATTTTACTATCGGAAAGATTTTTTCCATTGGCGATCAATTGCTGCATGCAGCGTTTCGCTACATAGTAGGCCATGGTATCATTTACTTT
>JAYRVB010000331.1:0-3885 GCA_041918775.1 Chitinophagales bacterium | reverse complement strand
GTGCGGGATCAAAGTATGCGCTTTCTAAAAAAATACGCGTTGTTTTTTCTTTTACTCCACCGTGCAACCCACCATATACACCTGCAATACACATACCACCCTGCGCATCGCATATCATCAGATCGTCAGCGTGCAAAGTGCGTGATTTATTGTCGAGGGTGACAAAGGGTGTGCCGGCAGGCAATTTTTTTACGATCACCTTACCACCCGAAATGGCATCTGCATCAAAAGCATGCAATGGTTGTCCGTATGCATGCAGCACATAGTTGGTGATATCTACTACGGCATTGATCGGCCGCATACCAACAGCGCGTAATATATGTTGCATCCATTGCGGACTTTCAACTACTTGGATATTTTCCAATAATATACCGGTATAGCGCTTACATGCAGCATCTTCCACAACCACCTGAATCGGAGAAGAGGTGTCGGGCGTTACAGCAAGTGTACGATCCGGATTATTGATCTCTATAGAGATCCCTTTGCGGATCGCTAAAGCGGCCCTTAGTTCACGGGCAGTGCCTAAATGACTATTTGCATCTGCATGATTTGCGGTCAATCCGATCTCAATAACATGGTCAGTATATACACTGAACAACTCGGCAACAGGAATACCTACCGGTGTATCTGCAGGAAGTATATGCAGCCCTGCATGTGATTCTCCCAGACCGATCTCATCATCCGCACACAACATGCCTTCACTTTCCTGGCCGCGAATTTTTGCTTTTTTGATCGTAAAGGCTTCTCCGTTCGTGGGAAATATCGTGGTGCCAATGGGTGCAACGATCACTTTTTGTCCTGCCTCCACATTTGGTGCGCCACATACAATATGCAGCAGACTGCCCTGACCAATATCGACAGTGGTAAGCTTTAATTTATCAGCATCCGGATGTTTTTCGCAGCTGATCACTTTCCCGCTCACCAATCCGCGAAGTCCGCCCTTGATACTTTCATATGGCGTAACAGATTCCACTTCCAAACCGATGTCTGTAAGTATCTCTGCTACCTGATCAACCGGAAGAGTGGTGGGTAGAAACTCCTTTAGCCAATTCCACGATATTTTCATAGTCGGCAAAGGTACGCATAAGCAATGGAGTAAGTAAAACCGAAAGCCAACTACTTTGCAAAGTAGGGCTTGTCTGAGCTGGGTTTTTGCTCCTTTTGCAGCCAATAAGCCGGAGTAACGATTTGTCCGCCGGCTGTTTTAAGTAATCGGCCGTAAATAGCATTGGTGGGGTTGAACGTAACATCACTTACACCAATAGTAAAGGAGCTTGGTGGGGGAGGGGTTTCACCCTCAGGAACAGGTGCCGCTCCTTTCGCAGGAGGCGATGGAATCACAACAACCTCATAGCCATTATATTCCAATAAAGGCTTTAGAAAATCTACACGCGCTTGCGATGCATTCTTTTCCACGATGGCGCATTTGATGCCATCCAGATCGTCGAAGGTATGATTTTGATTGATCGCCATAAGGTCAATGTAATGAAACAATGGAAATGATGTATTCAAAAGCACCACCGATCAAGCCTGAAAAAAGTATACCGGCGGTGCAGATGATATAGGCAGTTACAGGCATCCATCCCGGTGTCAGCTTTGCGATCGGGTCGTCACTGTGGTCCATGAACATGGCCTTCACCACCTTCAGATAATAATACAGACTCACTACCATATTCAAGGCAGCAATGATGATCAAGGGATTATTATCAGCGGCAGCACCGGACATGAGCAGGAAGAATTTTCCGAAAAATCCGGCAGTAGGCGGGATACCCGCAAGTGAAAATAATGCGAGTGTAAGCACCCAGGCCAATAAAGGATTGGTTTTATAAAATCCTTTATAATCTGCTATGCGTTCTTTGCCGGTAAAGTCGCTCACCAGCGAAATGATACCAAAGGCTGCCAGATTGCTGAAAATATAGATCATGATAAAATACACAGCAGAAGCACTTGCTGCATCGCTGTTGCCACTGATGCCAATGAGGATGAATCCCACCTGGGCAATAGAAGAAAATGCCAGAAATCGCTTTATGTTTTGCTGGCGTAATGCAAACAAATTACCAATGATCATGGTAGCCACACTCACTGCATATAAAGCCTGATACCAGGTGTCGGATAAATTGGCGAATACGCGGAAAAGCGCCGTAAGAAATACAAATACCATCGCGCCTTTACTGATCACACTCAGGTAGGCGGTTACTGAAACAGGAGCGCCTTCGTACACATCGGCAGTCCATAAATGAAATGGCACAGCCGATAATTTAAAGGCAAAGCCGGCAAATATGCAGATAAAGCCAAAGATGAGCAGTGGCTCACCCGACATGCCGGTACTGATGGCTTCGTAAGAAATTGAACCAAGTGCACCATAGATCAATGAAATACCCATGAGCAAGATGCCACTTGAAAAAGCACTGCTGATGATATATTTCATTGCAGCTTCACCGCTCTTCCGCTTCTGCAGGTCGAAATTAGCTAATGCCGCCAGCGGAATGGAAGACAATTCCAGGCTCAGGTAAAACATGAACAAATTACCGGAGGAGATCATGAAAAACATACCGAGTAGGGATGCCAGCAGGATCATATAGAACTCTGCTGCATGGGCATGATTTTTCAGCCAGTGAAAGGATTGTAAGGAAATGATCAGCAACCCGAGATTGAGTAACGACTTTTCAAATCGTATCAAAGGATTGGAAGTGAACATATCGCCAAAAGCACTACCATCGGTTTGCGCAAAAAAACCACTAACCAGGTTGATCAATAACAATCCGTTGATCAGTGTAAGTAGTGTTGCTGATGGAATGATGCGTTTGCCAAGTTTCAGAAACAGTACGATAAATAACAGAATCAGCGCTGTATATTCAAACTGCATGATCGAAAAAAAGTGAGCAGGCATGATGCAGGTTATTTAGTGATTTCAAATGATGAGATACTGCCATCTATTACACGTTGCATAATGTCGGCGGTACCCGGGTAAATGATGTCAGTGAGCACAAAGGGTGCAAGGCCCATGATGAAAATGCCGGCCAGGAGTAAAAAGGCAGCACCTCTTTCATTCCATTGAGCATCCCTGAATAAACGATATTCGTTTGAAATGACCGGACCCATCATGGTTTTTCCTGCTGCACGTAAAATATACACAGCTGTTACCACGATACTGGCACAGGCAAGAATAGTCGCGACCTGATACATCGCATCCGCTGCCTGCCATCCACCCATGAACACGGTCATTTCAGCAACAAAGCCACTCATGCCGGGTAAACCCAGTGAACATAAACCGGCCAATATGAATACGGTTCCGATGAAAGGGGTTACTTTAAGTAAACCTCCTATATCCTTCACCAAACGTGTATGTGTGCGATCATATACCATGCCTATGGCAGCAAAGAACAAGGCTGTCATCAACCCGTGCGATACCATTTGTAAAACAGCACCGTTGATCGCAGTTTCATTCAGCATCCCAATACCTAATAAAACAAATCCGCAGTGTGATACCGATGAATAGGCATTGATATATTTCAGATCAGTTTGCATCAAGGTGGCAAAAGCCCCATAGATGATCGCAATGGTAGATACCAGAATGATAGCGGGTTGATAGGCTTGTGCGGCCTCTGGCATGATAAATACAGCGGCACGCAAACATCCATATCCTCCAAGTTTCATACTGATCCCTGCAAGGAACATAGAAGCTGCCGTAGGGGCGCTGGAGTGACCATCCGGCACCCAGGTATGAAATGGAAACATTGCGGTGAATATGCCAAAGCCGGCAAAAAGGAATGGGAAAAATATCATTTGTTGCTCCAGAGGCATACTGATAGCATCCGCTGCTGAAAGATCAAAGCTGAATCCACCCCAGAAATAGGTACCGATCAAACCAACAAAAACCAAAGC
>JAYRVB010000330.1:0-16554 GCA_041918775.1 Chitinophagales bacterium | reverse complement strand
TCCTGAATACAGGTAAGCGCAGCAAATGGATCTGTGGTTGCGAGTATACAGGATAAATTTGGCGTGCGCTCAACATAAGTGTTCAGCAATTTTACCGCCAGGGGTTCATCATCGAGTATACAGACCTTAATGTGCATTTTGCAGGAGTAAGGATATACGAAATTCGTTGTTTTCGTTTGAAATGTGTAAGGTATGGCTATTGGTGAATAGCGCCTGCAGCCTGTCACGCATATTTTGCAAACCCACGCCACCGGTGGTGTCTTTTTGATGATGTCCTATTCGGTTCTGCACCAATATAAGTATGCCTTCTGGTTTGCGTGCAACCAATAACTGTATTGGCGATGATCCATCTCTGAGTTCGCCGTGTTTGCAGGCATTTTCTATGCATCCCACCAGCATGAATGGCGGCACCAGGGTTTTCAAAGTGGCTTCATCAGCCTCAATTTGCACGGGGATACGATGATCAAAACGCAGGCTTTGGAGGTCAAGATAATCGCGACAATATTGTAATTCTCTCGACAATGGAATGAGTGGATCTTTTTCGTGCGTGATCGCGCGCATCAGGTCGGCCAGTTTGATCATGGCGGTGCCTGCGGCGTGGGTGTCGTCCTGCATCAACGCATAGATGTTGTTGAGGCTGTTGAATAAAAAATGTGGACTGAACTGAGACTGCAGAAATGCAGCTTCAGCTTCGCGATGTTTTGTCTCGAGGAATGCGATGTGTTTTTTACGCAGGAGATTGTATTCGAGAAAGAACAAAAGTATCCCGATGAACATATCGTATGCGGCATACCCGATATTATCGGATATGTAGTAAATAAAAGTTACCTCATCAAAGTAGTTACTGTATCCAAATACCCACTGGAATAAGACCTCTTCTAATACATAGCGCATGCCGATATGTCCCACAAAGATCAACATACATGCCAACGCGAGTTTGACATACGCACGACCCGGATAAAATCGGAAGAAAGCCATCCGCAGGAACAAAAAAGTAGCCGTCGTGTACATGATGTTGGTCACATAGAAAGGAGAGAAGTCAAAGTGTACATCTCCCTCAATCCCCAGTACCAGTGACTGCAGAAGCCCCAGGCCGAAAACCAGCATGAATAACGTGATGGCATATAAACCGATCAATTGTCGCCAATGCATGCAGTAAAGATACCGGGAACTCCGGTCAATCGTCTGATTCATCTGCAAACACCGGAAAATTGTCTGCAAATATCCTGCGTGTATTTGCAGATGACTTTAGGGTGATGAGCGACAGTGCTTTTTAGGCAGCATACCTGCCATTACCTTGGTCAAAAATTTACGGATATGCGTCGATATGTATTATTTCTCACCGGGTGTATGCTGGCCGTACTGGTCAATGCGCAAAGCCCAACTATTGAAAAGGCGGTTGCTGAATTGGAACATGTGCTCACAGAAGGAAAGCCTGCACCACAAGTGCTCATTTTAGGCAGTTTTCATTTTGGATATTACAATCTGGATGCCCATAAAACAGATGCGGAAGCTCAGATAGATGTGCTTGATCCACAGCGACAGAAGGAGTTGGATAGCCTGGTGGAGTTATTACTACTTTTTCAACCGACAAAAATTGCCGTGGAATCCGGTCCTATTACCGGGTATTTGATGCATCAGTATCGCAGTTGGTTAAAAGGGAAAGAAGCATTGCGCAGAAACGAGATCGACCAGATCGGGTTCCGACTTATGCGCGCTCAGGATCTGGATACCATATATGGTATCAATGATCATCCTTTAGTGTTTGACCTCTGGGATCATCGCGACTCGAGTGTGTTGCATCCGATCATCGACAGTATTTATGCAGACTGGGATTTTCAATCCGAGGATAGCATATCCATGCGTTACGATAAGTTCTATGACCTTGATGATCGTTTAGGTGTGCAGATGCCGCTGTATGATTATTTTGCTTTGATGAATGATGATCGTGTGCTGGACAGGGGTTATGGCGCTTATCTGAATGGTGATTTCACCTTGGGTGATGACAGAGGTGCTGATGCGCTGGCCATGCATTGGTATAGTAGAAATTTGCGTATATACCGAAACATTCAGGACATCACGACCAGTCCTGAAGATCGCATATTGGTGATCATCGGTGCGGGGCATGCCACGGTGCTTACACATTTGTTTGCATGCTCTCCGCAGTATGAACTGGTTAAATTTTCTGAGTTGTATACAAAAGAAAAACAGTAAGCAGGCGTGAGCCATACTTACTGTTTTAAGATCGGGTTAAGTGGAGCTTGATCAGCGCTGCACTTACATCATTTCCACGCTGCGTTTTACAAAGGCGGTGAGCTCATGTCCTTTCAGCATGCCTTGCGATAAGAGTGCTAAGTCGTGCAATTGACGCACACTTTTTTCGCGGGCATCTGAATCCTGAGCCAGCATTTTACCTATGGCAGGGTGATTGCTATTGATGATCAGATTATATTGATCAGGCATGCTGCCTGCGAAGTCCATTCCGTTGAGGTAACTCATTTCTTTCATGCGGCGCATAAATTCAGGACGCGTAATGGACACCGGTTGGTCGTCGGGTGCAAGTGCTGTCACAACCACGGTTCCGGCATTTTGATCGATGATGTTCTCGAAGAGTTGCTTTACATCGTTTTGCTCGGCTTCCGATAATACGGATTCGATCTTTTCGTCTTTGTCGATCAGCTTGTCAACCGTATCGGCATCCACGCGTTTGAATTGAACGCCTTGCATTTTTTGCTCCAGCAAGGAGATGAAATGGTTGTCGATCACATTATCGATCTCCAACACATCATATCCTTTATTTATCGCCGCATCTACATACACGTGATGGTCTGTTTTGTTGTTGGTGTATAGTGCGATGATCTGCTTGTTTTTATCTTCCTGTGCAGGTTTGATGTGTTCTTTATATTCTTCAAGGGTATAGTATTTGCCATCTGTATTTTGCAGGAGACAAAATTTCTCTGCGCGTTCAGCAAATTTTTCATCACTGAGCATACCATACTTGATGATCACATTGATGTTGTCCCATTTCTGCTCAAAATCAGCGCGATCTTTCTTAAAGATGTCTTCGAGTTTTTCCGCTACTTTTTTCGTGATGTAGTTATTGATCTTTTTCACATTGCCATCACTTTGCAGATAGCTGCGTGATACGTTGAGCGGAATATCCGGAGAATCGATTACCCCATGCAATAAGGTAAGCCACTCGGGTACGATGGCATTCACTTCATCGGTAACAAATACCTGATTGCTGTATAAGTGGATCTTGTTTTTCTGAATTTCGTAGCTTTTCTTGATGCGTGGGAAATACAGGATACCGGTCAGGTTGAATGGATAGTCCACATTCAGGTGAATCCAGAACATAGGCACCTCTGCATAAGGATACAATTCGGTGTAGAATTGTTTGTAATCCTCATCGCTGAGGTCAGCAGGTTTTTTTGTCCAGGCCGGAGCAGGATTATTTATGATGCGAGGTGTAACGGTTTCTATTTCATTGCCTTCTGCATCTTTTTCTTTGGTAGTGGCTTCGCCGAATTGAATTTCTACCGGGAGGAATTTGCAATACTTTTCAAGTAATTGTGAGATCTTGCTGTCCTCCAAAAATTCTTTATTCTCTTCGTTGATGAAGAGCACCACATCTGTTCCGCGATTTTCTTTTTCCCAGCTTTCGAGGGTGAACTCCGGACTTCCATCGCAGGTCCAGCGTGCAGCTTCTGCTTCGCCTCTTGCGGAGCGGGTAATGAGTTCTACTTTATCCGCCACCATGAAGGCACTATAAAACCCGAGGCCAAAATGGCCGATGATGCTTTTACCATCTTCGAGTCCCTGATATTTATCGAGAAATTCGGTAGCACTGGAGAATGCAACCTGGTTGATGTATCGTTTTACTTCCTCGGCGGTCATTCCGATACCTCTGTCGCTGATGGTAAGGGTGCCGGCTTCCTTATTGATCGAAATTCGGATGGTGGTGTCGCCCAATTCGCCGCTGATCTCACCGAGTGAGCTGAGTTTTTTAAGCTTCTGGGTAGCATCTACAGCATTGGAGACCAATTCGCGCAGGAAGATCTCGTGGTCGCTGTAAAGGAATTTTTTAATGATGGGGAAGATGTTCTCCGTTTGGACCGCAATATTTCCGGTTTCAATAGCCATAGTAGTCGTATTTGGTAAGACCCACTTTTCAAAGGATATGCCACAGTGAAACCCTGCCAAAATGTCGCGTTTTAACCGGGTTTTATGCCGTTTGACCACCTTTGAATATATTTAAATACCTAAACAGCACCTTGCATGCGCACCCTAACACAACATCGTATGCTCAGTTTCTCTGCAGCAGCGGCGGCTTTTCTTGCCATACCTTCCGGTTTGAACGGGCAGATCGCCTACACCAATTTTGATCCCGATCTGGTGCTCGATCCCGATACAGATCCCTGGCCTCATGCGGATTATCTGTATAATTATCTGGATATGAATGCCGATGGCATCACGGATTTTACGATCATGGCCTTTGGTACTTTATCGTATAGCGGATGGCTGACCAGTAATTATTATTCGAATCGCGCGTTGATCTCGCCCGCCGATAAGCAGGCATTTGCAGGCTATGGTATGCCCGGGGGATATTATTATGCTTCTATTATTGATTATGGTCAAACGATCAATGACCTGATGGCCTGGGTAGAAGATGAAACGCCGGCTGAAGTGAAAACTGCAGAATTAAAACGATTTTATCATACGCCTGCTACCATACTGGAGAGCGGAAACTGGGGTGATCAAAATGGCAAATTCGTAGCCGTGCGGTTGAGGAGTCCGGGAACTAAATATTATGGATGGATACGCATGAGTGTGAGTGAAAAAGGCGATTCAATAACCATACATGATTTTGCCTACAATACCGTGTCCAATGCACCGATCAATGCAGGAGAAACAGGTATAGCCTGCGCGCCACCTTTTCCATATATCACACAGGTATTGTCGCCCACTCAGGTAAAAGTAAAATGGCAACAAACAGCAAACGCTGCCAATTACCGGATTCGGTATCGCGAGGTGGGTGCTGCCAGCTGGATCACTGCAAAAGCTTCAGCTACCAAATCTTCTAAAATTTTGAGTGGCTTAACCTGTGGCACAACATACGAATGGCAGATCAGGGAAACCTGTATTGATGGTACCATCAGCGAATACAGCGATATGCAGTATTTCACACCACAATCCTGTCGCCTAGAAGAAGAAGCTTTGCCGGTTACTCAAGTGGAATTATTTCCAAATCCTACCAGCGGCATGTTGTATGTGGATGTAGATGGATTTTCAATGGATATGGTGGAAGCCTTAGTGATCGATATGGAGGGACGTGTCCTGCGCAGCTTTGCGCTTGATCAACAGGAAATATCTGTGATCAGTGTGGATGATCTGCCTGTGGGCAATTATTTTATTCGTGTTAGTGATCAGGTGAACGTACAATCAGCGAGGTTCATTGTCGTAGAATAGCCTGCAGGTATGCAATAGTATGACTGTTATTTTTGGGGCAATCTCTGCAATTAAAGGACGATTATTTTGTTCATCCGGGTGAGCACTTTCTGCTCGCCAGGGTGCACAATCGCGCGCCTTTGCGTAATTTCGGCACAAGAATTGCAATATATGTGTATGCGATCAGCTCAACTGCTTACAGCCATAGGGTTTTCCGTGTTATTTAGTGCCTGTGCCACACAGGAAATGAGTTACAAGGGTATCGACAATTTTACCGTCTCCAATGTGTTCAAAGAACCACGGGTGGATATGGATATGCATTTACATAATCCGAATCCGATCGGCGGCACCATTCGCAATATGGAATTGCAGGTGATGGTGGACAATAAAGTACTTGGCACTGCACAGATAGAAGATAAGGTGCGGATAAAACGACATGCTGATTTTACCATGCCTGTAACATTTACCACCGATATCGGAAGTTTAGGTGGCATCATGGCATCGGGATTGAAAGCGTATGTGGGCGATGATAAACTCAATGTTGGATTAACGGGGTCTATCACGGTTCAGAAATTTGTGGTGTTCAGAAAAACATTTTCCTTCGATTATTCCGATGGCTTGCGCGCGAAAGAAATTATTCAAAAATAAACGCACATCTATCACGCCGGATTGAAGTTTTGACAGGCGGTCGTGCTTTGTTTACCCTGGGTATTTCTACAGTACAGCATCATAAATGCAAGGACACAAAGGGCACGGAGAAGGCTCAGAGGGCACGGAGGTAATTTGTCAATTCGTCAATTAAATACATGTATTTATCAGCGATAATCTGCTCAATCAGCGGCCGCAGGCTCCGTGCCTGCCTGCCAAAAGCAGGTTCCTTTGTATTTCTACAGTACAGCATCATAAATACAAGGACACAAAGGGCACGGAGAAGGCACAGAGGGCACGAAGGTAATTTGTCAATTTGTCAATTAAATACATGCATTAATCTGCGTTAATCTGCTAAATCAGCGGCCGCAGGCTCCGTGTTCCATTGTATTTCTACCATACAGTATCATAATTTCACGAATGACGCACACGTTCCAGATATCCTGCCGGGATTTTTAATGTTACTACCTGATTGATAAGGGCGATGCGCACCGCAAATTGTTTTTCGTTGCGCACATCGATCAATTCGCCGATAGTGCCTATGAGCGGGCCAAAGGTTATGCGTACCTGTTCGCCGGGTGCAAAGGTATCTGTGATCGCATCCACGGGTATTCCGGAGTTGATGAATTGTTGAATGGTTTGTATCTCATGCAAGGGCACAATGGCCGGTTTGCCGTTGCTGTAAATATAATTTACCACGCCCTGTACCATTCTGATCTGTGTGAGGGCTTCTGGCGTGCTTTGCACAAAAATGTATCCGTTGAATAAGGGAACGGTCACTGTTTTTTTTCGATCGCTCCACTGACGAACTGTTTTTACCAGGGGCAGATAATGTGTGATATGCAGTCTGCTCAATCGCTCCGCTACTTTTTTTTCACTGCGCGAATGCACATAAGCTACATACCAGTTTGCCTCAGCGGTCATGATTTGTTGAGCAGTGATTGCGTGCGCAGGGCATAGATCCTTTCGATCACATCTACCACCATGCGGCCTTCCTGTGCAGTGGTGGCAATGGATGCGCGGCCATTAAATACATCCATGACATTTTGGATGATGAAATGATGATTTGCCGCAGAGCCGATATAGGGTCCGTAATTATTCGGTGCAGCAGTTGGTTCGAGGGTGGGCATGGTGTATGATTTGATGTGGCAGTAAGTCACTTCATTCATATATTGTCCGCCTAAACATACCGTGCCATTTTCTGCCACGATGCGAATACTGCTTTCAAAGTTTTTATCAAATACAGCAGTGCTATATTGCAATGAGCCAATTGCCCCTGAGGCAAAAGTAAACTGCACGATACCACTGTCTTCAAATTGTGTGAGTTGTTGATGTGCGAAGTCAGCGAATTGTGCTTGTATATTGCTGACATCTCCAAACAACCACAACATGGTATCAATGAAGTGCGAGAATTGGGTAAACAAGGTGCCACCATCCATGTCGGCCGTACCGTGCCAGGTATCGCCGGTATAATAACGATGATCGCGATTCCAAAAACAATTTACCTGCACCATGTAAATATTGCCCAGTTGTTTTGACTCGATCAATGCTTTGATCCATACAGATGGTGGAGAAAATCTGTTTTGCATGACACAAAACACATGCCTGTTGTTTTGTTGTGCGGCAGCAATGATGGCATCGCAATCGGCGGTGTTGAGGGCCATGGGTTTTTCGATGACCACATGTTTTTGTGCCTGCAAAGCAGCTAATGCATGCGTAGCGTGTAATCCATTTGGTGAGCAGATATGTACCACATCAATTTCGGGATGTGCCAGTAACATTTTGTGTACATCCTGATACACTTTTGCCTGCGTTACCTCTGCAGTAGCTGAAGTGTCGGTATCGCACACAGCAACTAATTGTGCACCTTGTGTAGCACTGATCACGGCGGTGTGCCGTTTGCCGATGTGGCCATGTCCGATCACTGCGAAATGTATAGGTTGCACAAGCGTATGGTTTAGAGGCGACTTACTTCGCCGGCATTTAAATGATAAGCGGCGCCGCTCACCGGACAAACCGCAATGCCGTGCGAATCGAAAATCAGTTTTCCGCCGGCTTCACTCATCCAGCCGGTCTGGCGGGCAGGATTTCCGGTGAGGAGCGCGTAGTCGGGCACATTTTTAGTGACCACTGCACCTGCGCCAATAAAGGCATATTTGCCAACGGTAATACCACAAATGATCGTCGCATTTGCCCCGATGGTAGCCCCCTTTTTCACCAGCGTTTGTAAGTATGCATTCCGTCGGATAACGGCACTTCTTGGGTTGATGACATTCGTGAACACCATGCTTGGCCCCAGGAAAACGTCATCTTCTATCTCAACCCCCTCATAAATGGAAACATTATTCTGCACTTTAACACCGTTACCGATATGTACATTGCCGGCGACAAACACATTTTGTCCGAGGTTGCAATGTTCTCCGATCACACAACCCGGCATGAGGTGTGAAAAATGCCAGATCCTGGTTCCTTTGCCGATCTGTGCGCCATCATCCACAATGGCGGTTTCATGTTTGAAGTATGCGGCTTCTGTCATGCTTGAGGCAAATATAGGTGTTTTCTGCACGGGATATTTGTCGGTTTCAACCATTGTGCCTGCCCAACACTGCAGTTGAAACTGTATCTTCGCAGCGTGAAAATCGGTCGTATTTCCCTTCTGTTCCTGATGTGGCTGCCTGCGCTGTGGGTGGGTTGCAGCAGGGCATTTGAGGGCGAGCTGATCGATAATTCGGCACCTGAAACCTATCTGGTTACGGACACCATCATTCGGTATGGCGACGATCGTTTGGAGAGCGAGGTGGTTTTGCAATGGTGGGGGGATGATCCTGATGGCTATATCAGCGGTTATGCATTTAGTTTCGATGCCGTGATCACGGAATCCACGGAATGGCAATTTACCACCGCTCAGGACAGTGTATTTATTCTTGCACCGCCTCCGGGGGCAGATTCTGCCGATTTTGTTTTTCATATACGGGCCATCGATAATACAGATCAGGTAGATCCGACTCCTGCATCGCTCACGATCCCGGTGAAGAACAGTGCGCCATTTGTATCGATACAACCCGGTTTGAATACACCACAAAGATCATTTCCGGCCCTGCGATTTTTTTGGGAGGGTGGTGATCCCGACGGGCTGCAAAATCTCGATCATTATGAAGTGTGCTTTAATGATACCACCGCTGCCGTGTTGAGCCTGGCGCCTACGGTGTCGAGTGCCATTTTTGAAGCCGTGGATCCTGCTTTGATCAATATGAGTTGTCGGGTGTATCCAAATGGTACGGGTGCGGCATTGGCAGAAACGATAGACGGACTTACGGCGAATAGCTGGAATACTTTTTATATACGCGCAGTGGATCAAAGCAATGCAGCCAGTGCATTTGTGCGCGCAGATTCTGTGTTCATCAAACCGGTGCACAGCAATATTTTGCTGGTGAACGGATACAGCACCACAACGAACGAAGCTTTTTATATCGACCATTTGGCCACGCAAGGATTTACTACGGTGGATACCTTACAGATATTTGCCAGCACCGGCGGTGTGTATACACAGCAGTCGGCCGACAACTTAACACAAGGGAAAATATTTGACATGTTTGATGTCATTGTGTGGTTCAGTAATGATGCAGATAATTCGTTTTCGCTTGCGCAAAAAACAACAGAAGCATTTTTTAACAGCGGCGGAAAAATGTTGATGAGTGTGTATATTTCATCCTCGTTTGATCCGCTGAGTAATTTCCTTGATTTCACGCCGATCGCTTCTCTGGTAAGTCCGGAAGACACCACGCTCATACTCGACCTCGGCGCAGACCTGACGCCGATTGATGGTACCTGGCCTGCGTTGGAGGGCACCAGCATAGTGGGTGTGGTTAAGCCATTCAATCTGCAGATAGGGGCCACGCCATTATATGATGCATCGTTAACCGCGAAGGATAATATCAACCTGACGTTTACGCCCTGGACAGGTGTATCTACCGTTATGGCTTCGAAAACGGATGGTACGGGACAAATAAATTTTGTGATCTCCACTTTGGAGTTGAATAAACTGGATGGATTGATCACCATGGATGAATTTTTTGAAAAAGTGATGTTGGATGCCTTCGGACTTTGACGCCAGAATACCCTTTCGCGAACAACGGATAGCCATTTTTGCAAGCGGCGCAGGCACGAATGCAGAGAATGTGATCCGATATTTTCGTTCGCATGCTTCTATATATGTAGCGCTGATCATCACCAATAAGGCAACGGCCGGTGTGGTGGATGTTGCTGCGCGCTATGGGATCAATTGTGAAGTGCATCGGATACGTGGACAGGAAGATGCACTGCTTGTATTGGATGTATTGCGCAGGTATCGCATTGATATGGTGTTACTGGCGGGCTATCTGGCATTGGTACCCGGGGTCATCATTTCAGCGTTTCCACATCGCATCATCAACCTGCATCCCGCGCTGCTGCCCGATTTTGGCGGGAAGGGAATGTATGGGCGGAACGTGCACGAAGCAGTGCATGCAGCCGGTGTGCAGGAAACAGGAATTACCATTCATGAGGTGGATGAGGTGTATGATCATGGCGCTATTGTTTTTCAGGCGCGCACACCGATCACTCCTCAGGATACACCGGAGACCATTGAAGAAAAAGTGCGTGAACTGGAATACAGGCATTTACCCCGTGTGGTGGAAAACCTGTTGCTAACAGAACGCAATTGATGATGTTGTTGCTTAATCTGCGTATTTATTCAGAATATCTGATCGGTCACCGGTAATTTTGCAGCGAAATTCTGCATCATGGATATTCCGCAACATTCCGTTAAGATCAAGTCGGCCCTAATTTCCGTCTATTACAAAGACAAGCTTGAGCCGATCATTCAGCAATTGCACAAACTCGGGGTGGTGCTATATTCTACCGGAGGTACACGGAGTTTTATTGAAGATATGGGTATTCCGGTGCAGGCGGTAGAGGATCTGACCATGTATCCCAGCATCTTGGGCGGGCGCGTGAAAACCTTGCATCCAAAGGTGTTTGGCGGCATTTTAGCTCGTCGGAACAGTCCGGAAGACCAGCAGCAGCTCACCCAGTATCACATACCCGAGATCGATCTGGTGGTGGTTGACCTGTATCCCTTTGAAGAAACCGTACAGCATACCACAGACCTGCATGAGATCATTGAGAAGATAGACATAGGTGGTGTTTCCCTGATCAGGGCCGCGGCAAAAAATTATCATGATGTGCTCATCATTGCCTCCAAGCATGATTATGAGGACCTGGAAGAGATCTTGCAAAAAGGAGGAGAAACCTCACTGGGGCAGCGCATGCATTATGCAAAGAAGGCATTTGGTATCACTTCGCATTATGATTCGGCCATTTATGGTTGGATGAATCACCATGAAAATTTCGATGTGCGCTATACACCGAAGATCGGTATGCGCTACGGAGAGAATCCGCATCAGCAGGCAGCGTTTTATGGTAAATTATCTGAGGCGTTCGAGCAATTGCATGGCAAGGAGATCAGCTATAATAATCTGGTGGACATTGAGAGCTGTATGTATCTGATGGAAGAGTTTGAGGCTGATAAGTCGTCAGGTAAGGCCACTTTTGCGATCATCAAGCATACGAATGCATGTGGTCTGGCTACTGCAAATACGGTTTCAGCGGCCTGGGACAAGGCGCTGGCAGCCGATCCGGTGTCGGCCTTTGGCGGGGTGCTCATCTGCAATCAGCCGATCGATGTAGCCGCAGCCGATAAGATCAACAATCTTTTCTTTGAAGTGCTTATTGCGCCTGCGTTTGCGCCTGAGGCACTCGAGATACTCAAAACGAAAAAGAACCGTATCCTGTTGGTTCAGCGTATGTTCAGGTTCCCGGCAAAACAGTTCAAGAGCATGTTGCACGGGGTGCTTGTACAGGATCGCAATGTGAAGGCCAGTCAGGCCCACGAGCTCACCCTAGCCACCGAAGCAAAGCCTACCGCACAGCAAATGGATGATCTGCTGTTTGCGGAAAAGACCGTGAAGCATCTGAAAAGCAATGGTATTGCATTAGTGCGTGATGGACAATTGATCGGATGTGGAACAGGTCAGACATCGCGTGTTGATGCATTAAAGCAAGCCATTGATAAAGCCACACATTTTGGCTTTGATGTAAAGGGTTCAGTGATGGCCAGCGAAGCATTTTTTCCATTTCCTGATTGTGTAGAAATTGCATACTTAGCCGGTATTACTGCAGTTATTCAACCCGGTGGCAGCGTACGTGATAAGGACAGCATAGATTTTTGCAATGCACACGATGTACCGATGGTGTTGAGCGGTATTCGTCACTTCAAACATTGATGTAAGCTAAAATGCTTGTATGACAGGCGTTTCAGAGGAAATTGCTGATTTCTTTCGCGTGCAAAAATGCATGCATGTTATCGCCTGAGCACTGAGGTGAAAAAAATATCTGTGTTTTTTCTGCAGAAAAGTTGTTTTTTCCCGTTTAGATTGTTTACATCCGTTATTTTTGCACACTTATTTCTCTTTATCTTTAGGAGCAGGCAAACATGGGTATCTTCAACTTTCTTACACAGGAAATTGCTATTGACCTCGGCACCGCCAATACACTTATCATCGCACATGATAAGGTAATGGTTGACGAGCCGTCGATCGTAGCAATCGATCGCAAAACCGAAAAAGTGATTGCCGTTGGGAAGAAGGCGATGCAGATGCACGAGAAGACCCACGAAAACATCAAAACCATTCGTCCGCTCCGCGATGGTGTGATCGCTGACTTTCAGGCTGCAGAGGCGATGATCAGGGGGATGATCAGCATGATCTTTCCCAAGAATCGTTTGTTCAAACCCTCCCTCGTGATGGTGATCTGTATCCCTTCAGGCATCACCGAGGTGGAAAAGAGGGCAGTAAAAGACAGCGCAGAGCAGGCCGGGGCGCGTGAGGCTTACCTCATTCATGAGCCAATGGCAGCAGCTTTAGGTATAGGTTTGGACGTGCAGGAACCGATCGGTAATATGGTGATCGACATCGGAGGGGGTACCACCGAGATCGCTGTGGTGGCATTATCCGGTATCGTGTGCGACCAGTCCATCCGTGTAGCAGGAGATGAGTTTACGGCAGATATCGTGGATTATATGCGTCGTCAGCACAACCTGCTGATCGGTGAACGCACTGCTGAAGCCATCAAGATCAATGTAGGTTCGGCCCTTACCGAACTCGATGAAGCGCCGGAAGATTATCAGTTGAGTGGTCGCGACCTCATGACGGGTATCCCGAAGCAATTGGTGGTTACCTATAGCGAGATCGCTCATGCTTTGGATAAATCCATCTCTAAGATCGAGGAGGCCATCCTCAAAGCACTGGAAACAACTCCTCCCGAACTCGCGAGTGATATACAACGCAACGGTATCTATCTTACCGGTGGCGGTGCCTTGTTGCGCGGGTTGGATAAACGCGTAAGTCAGAAAACAAAACTTCAGGTGCATGTAGCTGATGATCCGTTAAAGGCTGTTGTTCGTGGTACGGGTATCGCGCTGAAAAACAGAGAACAGTATGCTGCATTACTGATGAGCTAAACCGCACATGCCATAATGCGTAGCTTCTTCCTTTTCATCATACGACATTATGTGATCTTTTTATTTCTCCTGCTGGAAGGAATAGCCTTGTTTCTGGTGTTTACTTACAACAGTTTTCATAATACGTATTTCCTCAATTCTGCAAATACCATGACGGGTAATGTGCTCAACACCTATGGTAATTTTCAGGAGTATTTTTCCTTGAGAGAGGTGAACGACAGTCTGCTCAGGGAAAACAGCAAATTGCGCGAGCAGCTCTTTCTGGCAGAATTGATTGATACGACCAGGCAAACAGCGAATGATTCAACGGGAAAACCACTATATACCTATATTCCGGCCGAGGTGATCGGCAATACCTTTACAGAAGCCAATAACTATATCACGCTCAATAAGGGAAGTAATCACGGCATCAAAAACAATAAGGCGGTGATCACCTCTGATGGTATCGTGGGCAAGGTGGTAAAGGTGTCACCGAATTTTTCCATTGTGATGAGTGTGTTGCACAGTCAGTTCTTTAGTCGCGTAGCCGTAAAACGCAATGACGCACAAGGACGCCTTCGATGGGATGGACGCAGTCCGACGCATATCGACGTTATACAAATGTCGGAACCCGGCAAGTTATTTCCGGGAGATACGATAGTGACGCAGGCGAGTTCGGATATGTTTCCACCGGGGGTCATGGTGGGCACGATGGAGAGCTATGGCAAGGATCCGGGAAGTAATTACTATAACCTGAACCTCAAACTTTCGGTTAATTTCAGCGCTTTGCGCTATGTATATGTGGTAGATGAACTGATGTCGAAGGAGCGACTAGAACTTGAACAACAAATAAAGGATGCAGGCAATTAACTGGATAGTACGTTTTGCCGGATTGGTGTTCCTGATCCTCTTTCAGGTGTTGGTGCTCAACAAACTGAATGTAGGCACCTATGCCCATCCTTATGTATATCCGATGTTTATTCTGCTGCTGCCTTTCGATACACCTAAATGGCTCATCATGCCACTGGCGTTCATGGTGGGTCTGGTCATCGACATGTTCAATAACACGGCAGGTATGCATGCATTTGCCTGTGTATTGATCGCTTATCTGCGTCCGCAGTTCCTCAAACTTTTTACGCCGATCACCGGTTATGAGAATGTAACAGCACCTTCGGTATCGCAGCTTGGGGTGATCTGGTTTGCCCTGTATACACTCACCATGATCTTTATTCATCATGTGGGGTATTATTTATTACAGGTGTTTTGGCTGAATGATCTTGGCCTGGTGTTCATGAAGGTGGTATTTAGTACTGCACTGAGCACTATGCTTATTGTAATTTTGGCTTTCTTATTTGCGACGAGAAAAAGCAGAGTGTGAAATTGTGTTACATTACACAACAATTCAAAAAACATTACTCAATTTTGTTCTTTAAGGTATAATGCATTTTTAGCGGCATAACACAGCATCTTTTTTTCTTTTTATGGCGAACAATGAACACATCAAAGTGCGTAGTTACATCATTCAGGGAGTGATCGTAGCGGTATTTATGGTGTACATCATTCGCTTGTTCTACCTGCAGATCATTGACGACACTTACAAGCAGATCGCCGCCGACCGCGGGATACGCAAAGAGCAGGTGGATCCGGACCGCGGACAAATTTTTGATCGCAATCGGAAGCTGATCGTGTTTAATGAACCTTCGTATCGACTTATGGTGGTGCCCGGACAGGTAGACAACATCGATACGGCGAGGTTCTGTGAGGTATTTGGGGTAGATAAGGCTTACTTCATTAAAAAAATGGATGAGGCAAAGCGTTTTTCCCGAGTACGTGAAAGTGTTTTCTTAAGTCAGATCTCCGCTGAGGATTTTGGCCGGATGGAAGAGTACCTGTATGAATTTGAAGGATTTTATACAGCCATCACCCCGGTGCGTAAATATGCCTATCCGGCGGCGGCGCATTTATTGGGCTATATTGCCGAAGTTGACTCTGCAGATATTCGAAAATCTGATGGCTATTACCGCAATGCCGACATGATCGGTAAAACAGGGGTAGAGAAGAGTTATGAAAAACTCCTTCGCGGCAAAAAAGGATTTCACAATATCGTGATCGACAGGTTTGGTCGCCCCGTTGCGCCACTCAATAATGGTAGTGAAGACATACAACCGGTAGCGGGCAAAAATCTGATCCTCACCATTGATATTGAATTGCAACAGTATGCCGAACAACTCCTGGCAGGTAAGCGCGGAGCATTGGTGGCCATTGAACCTTCTACCGGAGAAATCCTCGCCCTCGTAAGTTCACCTACCTACGATCCGAATATGCTGTCGGGACCATTGCGCAATAAGAATTTTGCCACCCTGGCCCTGAATAAAGAAAACCCGTTGAACAACAGGGCACTGAGTGGTTACTATCCTCCCGGCTCTACATTCAAGCCGGTGATGGCAGCACTGGGTATGCAGAGGGGCACACTTACTTACAATACCGGATATAGCTGTCCGGGTGGCTATGTCATGAGCGGCCACACCGTTGATTGTCACGGTCACCCCTACGCTTCCAACGTAGAACTCGGTATCGGACATTCCTGTAATGCCTATTTCTGTTACAGCTTTCGCTATTTTATAGAAGACCATAACACGCCTGCGGAAGGCATGCAGGATTTCAAAGATCAATTAGCGAAGTGGGGCATAGGGGTTAAAACCGGCATCGACCTGCCCAATGAAAGAAATGGCAATGTGCCGGGGCCTGCGGATTATGATAAGATATATGGCAAGAACAGGTGGAAAGCATCGAATGCCGTTACGCTGGGAATAGGCCAGGATCGTTTGATCGTTACGCCCCTGCAATCGGCAAATAGTATGGCGGCCATTGCCAATGGCGGATGGTATATTTCTCCGCATGTATTAAAATATGCAGATGGT
>JAYRVB010000329.1:0-3764 GCA_041918775.1 Chitinophagales bacterium | reverse complement strand
GCTTCGGCAGCTATGTTAGCAGAAACTGTCGCTAAAACAAAGAATATTACACATGTGAGCACATGTCTTTGGGATTTAACTCAAGCGCTCCCCGCCCCTATTGGTAAACAAGATGTGGTGTTCTCAAACTTCGGAGGACTGAACTGTTTGGGGAAAGAACAATTGAGTGCACTCTTCCGAAAAATCGACTCAACATTGAACGCAGGAGGCGTAACGGTATTGGTCATCATGGGCAGGTTTTGTTTGATGGAAAGCCTGTATTTCCTGCTCACCGGAAAATGGGGTTCCATATTTCGCAGAACTAAAAAACAAGTGGTCAGCTTATCGCCTATCGACAGCGTGGAAACTTACTATTACATGCCTCACGAAATAAAAAACATGTTACCTGACCATTGGAAATGTATATCCGTTCAAGCAGTGGGCACTGTAATTCCACCTTCCTATCTGAATCCGATATGCGTTAAATATCCCCGAATATTTTCCCTGCTTGTACGATTGGATCGTATATGCAGAAAACTCCCTTTTGCTGCATATGCCTCAGATCATTATTGTATAGTGATCGAAAAACAGCATACATAAAAAAACATCCTGTAGGCAAGCCCACAGGATGTTGTCATTCAATCACCAAAATAATTAACGTTGCAACAACACGGTATGACTGATCTGGTGATCACGCGTGCTTATGCGAACGATATACCATCCCGAAGGCCATATATCGTCCAACTGCAGCTGATGATCCAGTTGACCTGCCTGCATATTGATGCGTTCCTGCAACACGACCACTCCCATCGCATTCAGCACGATCAACTCTGCCTCTTTTTCCTGCACATCGAATGTACCTGTGATATGCAAATCGCCTGATGTTGGATTTGGATAACAATGTAATTCAGGTGCATTAGGTTCAGGCATGAGACCCATGTCACAAGCCGTTACGGTAATGGCATTCGATGTTTTCAAACATCCAAATGTGTTCGTGATATCACATCGGTAGGTACCTGGTGTGGTGGGATAATAATCATAGTTTGTTGCTCCGGCTAACACGGTAGCTCCTCTGCGCCATTGATAAGTGTTGGTGGCTACATTCGGCGCCTTGAGTCGAACCGTTGTACACAAACTGGTACCCAAAGGCGCAGTCACATTTGCGTTTGGCACCGGATTAACTGTTACGGTGGTCACCGGACTTATGGCAAAACATCCACCGGGCATCGTAACTCTTACTTTATAAGAGCCCGCTTTATTTACAGTGTACACTGCATTTGTTGCAGCAACGACAGGTTTATTGTTCTTATACCACAAGTAGGTATATCCGATACCAGTATTCGCCGTCAGCGCAACACTCTCGCCACTGCAGATTGAAACTGCACCTGCAGGCGACACGATTGCAGACACGGCATTCTCATCAATCGATCCATCACAGTCGTTATCTAATCCGTCGCATAACTCAGTTGCGCCCGGATATATGGTAGCGTTAGCGTCGTTACAATCTGTGTGATCGGTTACATAACCAGGCACCGGTACGCATGACTCCATACTGGCACCAGCATCACCAAAATTATCTGCATCGGTATCTGCATAATAAGTAATGCCAGGAACCAGCGACGCAGCGATCTCACCAGTGAGATGTAAGGTCATACCGGTATTATCGATCACCGTAACACTATACATGCCGGGTTCTGCCATTAACAGGTTTCCACTGAAGCCTGTATTCCAGAAATACGAATACGGCATAGACCCACCTGTAACAGCCACTTCTATTGAACCATCGCCGGCACCAATGCATGATTCAGGTGTTTCTACTAATGTTGCAGAAAAGCTGCCAAGTGCATAGGTGGTCATGTTATCCGCATAATTAAACTCCATGGCTGAGCCATTCAGTATGCGGGCGATGATGGTAGTGGAAGGATCAACCACCGTCCAGGTAACAGATAAGGATACAGAAGCAAGACCATCCAGACTAACCGGCGCAATGTCGATCAGGATCGTATCCAGCATATCTGAAACATAGTATATAAATACATCTGCATCCATCGGACTTTCACCCTCATTGGCTACCTCAAACGAGATATCCACGCTTTCACCACTTGTAGGAATCGGATTACTGGCTACCAGATATTCAAAATCGAGATTGGACGATGCGCCAACTATAACACCTCTTGTAGCTTCGTTATTGAGTTCATATGCTTCGTCTATCTCATGATCGCTGTCGATCATAGCGGTTACAATATGCAATCCGGTAATGGCGCTAGACCAGTTTGTGGTGGAAGAAACTGTATGATTATCTCCAGTCATTAAACCGGGTAATCCGGTGAAAGTTTCCTGCCAGACACCATCTACATACAAGGCCATAGACATCACATCACCCACATTTTCGAAACCGATATTTTCATAACTCAGATCAAAGCTGATCAATTCCGATTCATCGGGATTCAAGGTGCTTGGATTGATGTATGCAGAAAGTATACGCATATCCGGGTCACCCGTAACATCGATAAATACCTGCAGCACATTATTTTCGGGTACACAATCATCATAATCGCCATCGGGATCAATAATGATCGTACAGGTGTAAACACCGGGCTCAAGGAATTGATATGGCAATGGTGCAGCCACTGAAATTCCGCAAAGTCCGCAATAGGGTTTAACACCCAACAAAGTGGAACGACCGAGATCATACGAACCAACGATTCCGGGACCTTCCAGTGAAAATTGCACCTCTACCTCGTCCGCAGTATAAAGCTGATTATTTTCTACAGCTATTACCGGGTACATGTATTGGCCAACCACATATACGGATTCCCAGAAGTCGCTGATGCACAAAGGATGCACTTCAAGATCCCAGCACATCACATCAGTAAAATCGTTATTAAAATAACTGGATTCCACCACCGTTGGTAATGGATTCACTTCAGCAGTGAACATGGCTCCATTCGCAGGAGCAGGTAAGCTGATCGTGAATGTAACTGAAGCGCCTGCAGCAATATCACCGGGATGAGTGATGGTTACTGCGCTCATTCCATCGACATCCAATTGCAGGTCGATTGGTCCACTTGCGAGCCCTTCACCAACATTTTGCACGGTCACCTCCACATCCACCACGGTAGGATTCGGATGTGCATTTGGCGATATACGCACTTGTTCGCATTCCGCTATGATCAGATCCGGCAAACAGAAATAATAAGCGCCACCAAAACTCAGATCATTATTTGCGATCGTGCTTTCAGTTAATACCTCCAGATAGTCAAGGTCAACCACGTAGGTGTACGATCCATAGCCATAATTCACAAACGGAATAAACTGGGTGATGGAAGCACCTGGCAAAATATCCGATATGGTGAAGTAGGTGAACCCCTGTGAAATACCATCCACAAATGTTTCCACTTCGCTATCAAATGCGCCGGTTGCCGTAAATCCACCATTGCTGATCGTAACGGATATGGAAGCCGGTGCTACATCGCATACCTCTTCTCCCATACTTCCACCACCATAGATGTCTGCCAAAGGCGAATTTGCATATACCACTGCACAGTCATCATTATTATACTCATACAATTCAGTGATCGCAAAACCGGGATCCGCCATCGCACAAATGGTGTGGCTTCCGGTAGTGGTGAAAATTATATCAGAAAAAGTATAGACAAATGATTCTCCCGGTAATAGCACAGGGATGGTCACATCTGCCATTACAGGTGTTCCATCTGATTGACTGATATCCAACATGGTAGTCACCGGTGTAGCCGCTGAGCCTATATTTTTCACGGTTATCG
>JAYRVB010000328.1:0-2295 GCA_041918775.1 Chitinophagales bacterium | reverse complement strand
TCCGCCATCTGCAGTTGTTTTAATACAATTTTCAAATCCATATTCCCATGGAAGATCCCATGCATAATAACCTGCCCATTCCTGGTTCATATCCGCATCATACTTATACAAAATACGATTACCATAATTTCCTGTGGCGTAGGCAAAGCCGCCATCTGCCGTGGCAGTGATACCACATTCTTTATAATCCCAATAGCTCCATGTCCATGCTGCACCCGTATCAGGAGCAATGGTATAGGTATTTATGAGTGCACCATCTTCTGCAACTTCATAAATGGTATGTTCGAAATCGGTGAGACCTGCAATAATAATGCGCCCATCGCTAAGCATTACTGCTGAACCACCATAAAAGTAGCCTTCAACACCATACGCTGTACTTACCCAATCCAATCCACCGGCATTGTTTACCTTATAGGTAAATGGCAAGCCGAAGTCAGAGGTTGCATACACAACCGCACCACCATCTTCAGTAGGTAAAACACTATACGCATTGGCAAAGGTCATACCCAAAGCCGGTGTAACACCAAATACCTCGTTGCCATCGGCATCGATCTTTACCACATAATTCGGGTTTACATCAGCCCAACCCGGATCATCACCGCCGTAACCAACTGCCCAGGTTGAGCCATCAGGGCCGATCGCCACATCCTGCGCCCAGTGGCCGTAATTTGAAAATCCCCATGATTGGGCAAATGCCGTGGTTCCCAAACTAATGAAGGCCAACAGCAATAGAGTAGAGCGAAATTTCATAGCGTTAAGTTAAAATGTTTCAGAGACAATTTTACGACTACAAATATCTATAACCCTGTTACGTAAAAAAAGAACAAAAAACAGGCCTTATAGGGGGAGTAAACGCAACCCAATTTTCATAATACATTGATTTTCAACACATTATAAGTAATTATAACCACAAAACATAGAAAACCCCCGACCTAAAGAAGATCGGGGGTGTAGGGTTTGTCTCTGAAACATTCCCTGCTTAACGTTGTATGCTTACCGGAATCACCTGGCTTTGGGTATCAGTGGTGATGCGGAGGAGGTACTCGCCTGTCGGCAATACGGGAAGTGTAATGCGGTTTTCCTGTATGTTTTGTAAAGTTATGGAACGTCCATCGATATCATAGAGTTGTACCGAGGCATTATGCCTATTTTCTGATGTATATAATACATTTCCGGAAACCGGATTTGGAAAAACGATCAATGCGGGTGCAATTGGTTCTTCGGTATTTAATGCAACATCGCCGGTAAATGCTTCCGGTGTCAATGGAATTTCTGTATTGTTTACATCTATCGCACGCACGTTGGCAAAATTCAAAGTGAGTTCTTCAGCCGTTTTTTTGCCGGCAATATTATCGATCACCACAAAATTAAGTGTGCCGATCTGTCCGTACCCCGAAGCATTATTTTGATCTGTGCGCACCGAACCTGCATCAGCTGATGCCGTAGCGTACGTATTCTTGGATAATTGCAGCATGCTGGTAACTGATCCCATCCATGAATCTTCAAATACGACATTTACCGAACTGCTATCTACCGCTTCCCCTTCTACTAATGCCGTAAACCGGATACCATAAATGTCTGTTATCGAAAGCATATCTGTACCGAGCATAATAGGCACAGTATTTTCGCCTAATGCAAACGGTCCGGTCGGTGCAAAATAAATGGGTGCATCACCACCATCAATACGCAAGGTGATGAGTTCGTGCAGGTTACCATAATTGGCATCTACGGCAAGTTCATCATCTGCATTGATCACACCATCTCCATTTGCATCTGTGTATTTATGATTTTCACCGGTTGGTAAAGCGGTTGCCCATTCGTCGGCGGCATGTGCGGTCCAACTGATATCTACCGCATCGCGTGCAGGACCGGTAGTACCGAAACCAAGACCTATCGCCAACAGATCATCCATATCCACTTCACCTGAATTATCTGCATCACCAGGCCATACACAATTAAATATACATTCCGGCATGGCATCAGCAGCGCCGGTGCCAATTACTAAATTATAGGACGGCACACCAATTTCCCATGCAGTACCGCCTACCACATATGCATCATCTATTGCCGGTACACCATTCAATGCTGCTATACATTCAAATGTATTGTATGGCGCGTAATCAATTGTTTTAGTAGCGTATACACCGGTAGCAAAATCCAATGAAGCAATTTCTACATAATCGCCCACAGCAGGATCAAAAAATGTTCCACTCATTTGATAGCGAATCCATTTCAGATCGCCATCTGCTGTTTCTGTGATGGCGCCACCTGTTGCGTTTGCCAATGTGGGTGGAT
>JAYRVB010000327.1:0-10698 GCA_041918775.1 Chitinophagales bacterium | reverse complement strand
TGGATTGTTAACTTCCCGTTTTCAGGTTGTAAAATAATTTTCACTTTCATAAATCTGTTTCAGGCTTTATCTCGTAAGTTTGAGCAGATACAGAAAAGACAGTGGTATCAGCTTCGAACATACAAGCAAACGAAGCGGACCTCATCACCGGTTTGCAGCGGCACGATAAAAACGTGTTGGCACAGGTGTATGAGCGTTATGCGCCGGCACTTTTTGGAGTGATCTCGCGCCTGGTGAACGACGATCATCTGGCAGAAGACATCCTTCAGGAAGCGTTTGTGAAGATATGGCATAATGCCACCGCTTATGATGCAACGAAGGGGCGCTTATATACGTGGATGCTCAATATTTGCCGTAACCAGGCTATTGACAAAATGCGGAGTAAGGGCTACAAAGCAGGAAAGGCAACAGCCTCGGATGAATCGGTGTTATTAGAAAACCCGAACGAGATATATGATGCCATTCGTCCCGACACCATTGGCATACAGGAAATGGTGCAGAAGCTGAAACCTGAGTGGAAAGAGTTGATCGACCTCGTGTACTTCAAGGGGTACACGCAGCAGGAAGTATCAGAAACCCTTGACATACCGCTGGGCACCGTAAAAACACGGCTCCGCAGCGCAATAAACGCATTAAGAGAGAGTTTTAACTAAATAACCGTGAATATTCAGGATTACATAGCATCCGGCATTCTTGAAGCTTATGTGACAGGGTCACTGAGCGAGGCAGAAATGCGCGAAGTGGAAGCCATGGCGACTGCTCACCCTGAGGTTAGGGGGGAAATAGACGCCATTGCCCTGGCTATGGAGCGCTATGCAATGGCTCACGCCAAAAAGCCATCCGACCGCCTACTCAGCAACATCCTCAGTCAGATCGAAGCGGAAGACCCCGCCTCAGAACCCATATCGGCCGCCAAACCAACCATAGTGAAGGAAATGCGTTTCCGTCGCCTGTCGCTGGCTGCCAGTATTTTGCTCTTTATCTCCCTGGCCGGCAATATCTATTATTACGGTTACAGCAAGCGCGTATCCACCGAATTGGCCGAATTACAAGCCAGAAATTACCAGATGGCCTCCGAAACAGAAACCCTGAAAGCCGGCTACAACAAGCTTTCCGGCGATATGGCCATCCTGCTCGATAAAAATACCAGATCCTACACCCTGGCCGGTGTGGCTACCCATCCCGATGCCAGCGCAGTACTGGCGTGGAACCAGCAAACAGGTGCAGTGGTAATGGTGAGCACAAATCTGCCGGAACCCGCAGCAGATAAGCAATACCAGCTCTGGGCCCTCATCGACGGACAACCCGTGGATGCAGGTGTTTTTGATACAGCCGCCGGTTTGCAACACATGAAAAACTTTACCCGCGCAAACGCTTTCGCCGTAACCCTCGAACCGAAAGGTGGTAGTGTTTCACCTACACTCGATCAGATGTATGTGATGGCAGGTGTGTGATACACCAATTTTGTGAACACCTGACACCCGAATCCTGATAAAATTGTGATCAGGCAGAGCGTGTAATTCCGGTTCCCTTTTCCTACCTTTGCGGTGCCTTGAAAAATCAACAGGGACGCTAAAATTATTACGGAATGGAAGAGCAGGCAATTACCATGCAACTCACCGATTATGCGGCCATTTTTGTGCAGTTCATCGTAGCTGCCGGATTTGTGCTCACCACCATTTATTTTGCCCAAAAGATCGGCCCGAAACGCGGTGGTAAAGCCAAAATGCAGAGTTTTGAGTGCGGTCTCGACAGCATTGGAAATGCACGTTTGCCATTTAGCGTGAAATACTTTTTAGTGGCTATCCTGTTTGTGCTTTTTGACGTGGAAGTGATCTTTTTTTACCCCTGGGCGGTTAATTTCCGTGAACTGGGTGAAAGTGGGTTTGTTAAAATGTTAATTTTCATGGCTCCACTCCTCCTCGGCTATTTCTATATCATCAAAAAAGGTGCGCTGAAGTGGGAGTGATCAAATCTGAATGACCTATGGCGCTAACCAAAGTACAAGAGATCCCGGAAATGTATACGGGTGAGGGGTATGCCCTCACGAAACTGGAAAAGGTAGTGGGCCTCGCCCGCGCCAATTCGATCTGGCCTTTGCCTTTTGCTACTTCCTGCTGCGGTATCGAATTTATGGCTACTATGGCAGCCACCTACGACCTTGGCCGCTTCGGCGCTGAGCGTTTGAGCTTTAGTCCGCGTCAGGCCGACCTGCTCATGGTAATGGGTACCATCGCGAAAAAAATGGGCCCCGTGCTCAAACAGGTATATACACAAATGGCAGAACCCAGATGGGTGATCGCTGTGGGTGCCTGCGCCTCGAGCGGCGGAATTTTTGACACTTATTCAGTGTTGCAAGGTATAGATAAGGTGATCCCCGTGGATGTATATGTGCCGGGATGCCCTCCACCCCCTGAAGCCATTTTGGATGGTATTCTCAAGATTCAGGAGAAAGTGAAAACAGAAGGATTCAAACGTCGCGAATCCACTGAGTACAAACAATTACTGGCCAGCTACGGAATCGAGTAATGGAAACGAAGATCAATAATCAATTGGTGCATAGCCTGCTGCACGAACAATTCGGCGAAAATATCCTGCGAGTGGAAGAATCGTATGGCATGCTCGATATTACCGTGAAACGCGAATGCATCATCGATATACTCGGCTGGTTGCGCGATCATACACTGTTGCAGTTCAATTTTTTGACCACCATGAACGCCGTGCATTTTCCCGACAATAAAAATCAGGAATTAAGCATGGTGTACCATCTGCACAGCTTTGTGAATAATGTGCGCATCCGACTGCATATATTTTTCGCCATCAGCGATGCACATGTGCCTACCGCCACCGGTTTATGGCCGGCAGCCAACTGGATGGAACGTGAAGCATTCGATTTTTACGGCGTTCGTTTTACCGGACATCCCGACTTACGCAGAATATTAAACGTAGAAGATATGCTCTATCATCCAATGCTAAAACAATACCCACTGGAAGATGGAACAAGAACAGACAAAGAAGACAAGTATTTTGGACGGTAAGTTTAATTTGTTAATTCGTCAATTCGTTAATTGGTAAATTAATGCATTAACCCATCAACACATTAACAAATCAGCACATCAACAAGTGAGCATCAATAGTAGATAGAGATACTCACTAACCAAATATGGCAAAGAACGAAAATATATTTAACGGCACCGTGCAAACGGAGGAGGAGATCAAACAGTATAATTATCTCAACCTGGGGCCTACGCATCCTGCCACGCATGGGATCTTTCAGAACATTTTGAAAATGGACGGAGAGATCATCGTGGATGCGCAACCTACCATTGGTTATATACACCGTGCATTCGAAAAGCTGGCAGAACATCGGCCATATTATCAGGTAACTCCGATCACCGACCGATTGAACTACTGCTCATCGCCGATCAATAATATCGGCTGGCACATGACGGTAGAAAAGCTCATCAAAGCAGAAATGCCGAAGCGTGTGGAATACATGCGCGTGATCATCATGGAGCTTGCGCGTATTGCCGACCATATCATTTGTAATTCGGTAATTGCGGTGGATACCGGTGCACTTACCGGCTTCTTATACGTATTTCAGTGGCGTGAAAAGATATATGAGATCTATGAGTTGATCTGTGGTACACGCCTTACCACCAATATCGGTCGCATCGGTGGTTTCGAACGCGATTTTTCTGATGATGTGTGGCGCAGGATTGAAGAATTTGTAAACGAATTTCCAAAAGCGCTGAAAGAATTTGAAAGCATGGTGATGCGCAATCGCATATTTATGGATCGCACCATTAAAGTGGGATCGATCAGTGCGGAGCGAGCATTGGCCTATGGATTTACAGGACCGAATTTACGTGCAGCTGGTGTAGATTATGATGTGCGTGTAATGAGTCCTTATTCCGGATATCAGGATTTTGATTTTATTATTCCAATAGGCACCAACGGCGATACATATGATCGTTTTTGTGTGCGTGAAGAGGAAATGTGGCAAAGCCTGCGCATCATCAAGCAGGCTATGGAAAAAATGCCTGAAGGCGATTTTAAAGGGGATGTGCCTGAATTCTATCTGCCGCCGAAGCAGGATGTGTACAATTCTATGGAAGGCCTGATCTGGCATTTCAAGATCGTGATGGGTGAAGTGCATGTGCCAAAAGGACAAGTATATCACAGTGTGGAAGGTGGCAATGGCGAACTTGGATTTTATCTGGTGAGCGATGGTGGCCGTCAGCCCTACCGACTCCATTTCCGTCGCCCATGCTATATCTATTATCAGGCCTACCCCGAAATGATCAAAGGCGCTATGTTGAGTGATGCGATCATTACGATGAGTTCGATGAATGTGATTGCAGGGGAGTTGGATGCGTGATGGAGGAGGTTGAGGGTTGTAAGTTGAGGGTTGTAAGTTGAAAGTTGAGGGTTGTAAGTTGAAGGTTGAAGGTTGAGGGTTTAGGGTTGAATTGTTTGAGTTGAAATTGAAAAAATGGATACAGTGCAAAACAGAGAATTATCACCGGAAGCAATGGTGGAAGTAAGCAGGTTGCTGAGTCATTATCCTGCCGACAAGCAAAAATCTGCTTTGTTGCCGGTATTGCATATTGCGCAAAAAGAATTTGGTGGATGGTTGAGCAGTGAGTCGATGGATTATGTTGCGCGCTTGCTGCATATTCATCCGATCGAAGTATATGAGGTTGCTACCTTTTATTCGATGTTTCATACTGAGCCTGTGGGCAAGGTATTGATCGAAGTGTGTCAAACCGGTCCATGTTGTCTGAATGGTGCAGAGCGTATCATCAGCTACATTGAAAAGAAGTTGCACATCAAGGTAGGGGAGACCACTCGCGATGGCATGTTTACGCTCAAAGGTGTGGAGTGTTTAGGTGCCTGTGGTTATGCACCGATGTTTCAGATAGGTGAAACATTTTACGAGCACCTGACGGAAGATAAGGTGGATGCCATTTTAGAGGAACATCGAAAACTAAACAGTTAAGAAACGATCATTAGCTCATTTGTTCATTCAATACCAGTGGGAAGAAAACTATTATTAGAGCATATCGATAAACCGGAGATCAACACGATCGATGGGTACATCAAATATGGCGGCTATCGCGCCCTGGAAAAGGCGTTGAAGACTATGACGCCGGATGCAGTGACCGAAGAGGTGAAAAAATCGGGACTGCGTGGTCGCGGCGGCGCCGGATTCCCTACGGGAATGAAGTGGAGTTTCCTCGATAGGTCGACAGATAAGCCACGTTATTTATTGTGCAATGCCGATGAATCAGAGCCGGGTACTTTCAAGGACCGCTTGTTGATGGAAAAAATCCCGCATCTCCTCATTGAGGGAATGATCGTTTCAAGTTTTGCCTTAGGATGTCGCACTTCGTATATCTATATCCGTGGTGAGTATATGTTCATTTTGCGCATATTGGAAAAAGCAATTGCTGAAGCCTATGCCAAAGGATTTTTAGGTAAAAACATTCTGGGTACCGATTATGCGCTCGATCTGCATGTGCATCCCGGTGCAGGTGCGTATATCTGTGGTGAAGAAACCGCATTGATCGAGTCGCTCGAAGGTAAACGCGGTAATCCACGTATCAAGCCACCATTCCCGGCCATTGCCGGTTTATATAATTGTCCGACCATCGTGAACAACGTTGAGTCGATCGCCGCTGTGGTGCCGATTGTGAATGACGGCGGCGAGGAATATGCGAAGATCGGAATCGGTAAATCTACCGGAACCAAATTGATCTCTGCATCCGGGAATATCAATAAGCCGGGGGTGTATGAAATTGAATTGGGCGTTTCCGTAGAAGAATTTATTTACAGCGACGAATATTGTGGCGGAATTCCAAATGGACTGGATATTAAAGCATGTGTGCCCGGTGGTTCATCCGTGCCGATTTTGCCTAAACATTTATTATTTAAGCAGAGTGATGGTTCGCCGCGATTGATGACTTATGAAAGTTTGAGTGAAGGTGGATTTGCTACCGGATCGATGTTGGGTTCAGGTGGTTTCATCGTGTATGATGAAAAAGCCTGTATCGTGCGGAACACATGGAATTTCGCGCGTTTTTATCATCATGAGTCTTGCGGACAATGTTCACCATGCCGCGAGGGAACAGGATGGATGGAACGCGTATTGCATAATATCGAAAATGGTCATGGAAAGATGGAAGACATCGACCTGCTCTGGGATATTCAGAGAAAGATCGAAGGAAATACCATTTGTCCACTCGGCGATGCAGCAGCCTGGCCGGTAGCAGCAGCCATTCGCCATTTCCGACATGAATTTGAATATCACGTGAAATATCCGCATCGTGTATTTGATGCAGATCATGTATATCAACCTGAAATGAAAATGCAAACAGTATAACCCTTAGCGTCTTAGCGCCTTTGCATGAAAACATCATACACTTGGGTCGCTACTACGCTAAACATTGCAGAAAAACATAATGCCAAAGGTAACCATAGACGATATCACCATTGAAGTTCCGGCAGGAACAACGATACTGGAAGCAGCGCGCAAAATAGGTGTGAATGTACCACCTGCTATGTGCTATTATTCCAAGCTCAAGGGCAGCGGCGGAAAATGTCGCGTTTGTCTGGTCAAAGTGACAAAGGGTTCTGATAGAGACCCGCGTCCAATGCCTAAACTGGTGGCAAGTTGTCGCACGGCTGTTATGGATGGTATGGAAGTGCGCAATGTAACTTCACCTGAAGTCATTGAAGCGCGCAGAGGTGTTGTAGAGTTTTTATTGGTTAACCACCCGCTCGATTGCCCGGTATGCGATCAGGCCGGAGAATGTCATTTGCAGGATCTGAGCTATGATCACGGAGTAGCTACCAGTCGTTACGAATTTGAGCGCCGAACATTTGAACGAATTGATATCGGCGATAAGATACAATTGCACATGAACCGCTGTATTTTATGCTATCGCTGTACGCAGGTGGCTGAACAGCTTACACCGGAACGTGTGCATGGTGTTCTATATCGCGGTGAAGTATCAGAAATTTCTACCTTCATCGAAAAAGCTGTTGACAATGAAATGTCCGGTAATATGATCGATGTATGTCCTGTTGGAGCACTTACCGATAAAACATTCAGATTTAAATCACGTGTATGGTTTACCAAGCCGATGTACGCACATCGCGATTGTAAAACATGTTGCGGAAAAGTTACACTTTGGTATCAGGGAAATGAGGTGCTCCGCGTAACCAGTCGCAAAGATAAATGGGGTGAAAGCGAAGGATTTATTTGCAACGAATGTCGCTTTGAGAAGAAGCAAACCATCGACTGGGTAATTGAGGGTCCTGCAGAAGTAGATCGCCAGTCAGTGATCTCACAAAATCACTATGAGCTGCCGTATGAATTGCCCCTAAGTCAAAAGAAACTCCACAGTTAACCTCACAAAAAAACACAACACCAGCACACAAACAAAATACCGCACCACCGCACTGCCGCACCACCGCACTAGCATGAACACACGAACACATAAAAACAACAAATGATCGACCCAATACTCATATTTAAAATTATCCTGGTGATCGTGCTCTTCGCCGTTTCGTTAGGCATTGCTGCCTATAGCACATACGCCGAACGCAAGATCGCGGGATTTATGCAGGATCGTCTCGGGCCTAACAGAGCAGGCCCTTATGGATTATTGCAACCACTGGCCGATGGGGTAAAGATGTTCATGAAGGAAGATATTATCCCGGAAACATCAAACAGATTTTTATTCATCGCCGGCCCTGCCATCACGATGATCACCGCATTGATGACCAGCGCAGTTATTCCATGGGCACCAAGCATCACGATCAATGATATGCAGGTACCCATTCAGGTGGCAGATATCAATATCGGGGTGTTGTATGTATTGGGTGTGGTAAGTTTAGGTGTATATGGCATTATGATCGGTGGTTGGGCGTCCAACAATAAATACTCCCTATTAGGTGCCGTGCGTGCATCGAGCCAGATGATCAGTTACGAATTAGCTATGGGCATGAGCATCATTGCTATTGTTATGAGCACCGGGTCTTTGAGTATTGGAGATATCGTAGCCGGTCAAAGCGATTGGGGTGGCATGCAATGGAATGTTTTTGTGCAGCCTTTAGGATGCCTCATCTTTATTATTTGCGCCTTTGCCGAATGTAACCGCACTCCATTCGATCTTCCGGAATCGGAAACAGAATTGGTAGGCGGATATCATACAGAATATAGTTCCATGAAGCTGGGATTTTATTTGTTTGCCGAATATGTAAACATGTTCATTTCCAGCGCCATGATCTCCTGCTTGTATTTTGGCGGATATAATTTCCCGGGAATGGAGTTGGTGCAGGGTAGTGTGGGAGAGGTATTATTTGCACTGATCTGTTTCGGTGTGTTGTTTGCCAAAATTTTGTTTTTCATTTTCTTTTTCATGTGGATCCGTTGGACCATACCAAGATTTCGTTTCGACCAGCTCCTCAACCTGGGATGGAAAGTGCTTTTCCCTCTCGCAATTCTGAATGTGCTGATCACCGGGGCTGTAATCGTATTTACCAATTAATTCACAGAGCGCTCAGTTAAATAATCATCATGCAAAGTTTAACCAATAGAAGTAAGGTAGTATCAAATAAGCAGTTAACGCTTGCCGAACGCTTATACCTGCCTGCGATTTTTGGCGGATTGCGCATCACCTTTAAACATATGTTTAAGAAGAAGGTGACTGTAAGTTATCCGGATGAACAACGTGATCATGGCAGATTGTATCGCGGACAACACGTATTAAAACGCGATGACCAGGGGCGTGAGAACTGCACAGCCTGCGGTTTGTGCGCTGTAGCTTGTCCTGCCGAAGCCATCACCATGGTGGCCGGAGAGCGCAAAAAGGGGGAAGAACATCTGTATCGCGAAGAAAAGTATGCGGTTGAATACAATATCAATATGCTGCGCTGCATATTTTGCGGATTATGTGAGGAGGCTTGTCCGAAGGATGCTATTTACCTCACCGACCGTATCACAGGTTCAAACTATGAACGCGACCAGTTTATTTTCACAAAGGATAAATTAGTGGAAGGTGTAGAGAAAGACAAGCGTATTGATATTAGTGATCGCCGCAAAGCCGTGCGAAAAGGTGCTATGTAATTTGAACACAACAAGTAAAACCCATCGCGAATAGATGACCCAGGTATTTTTTTACGGCCTATCAGCACTTGCCATAGCAAGTAGTCTGATGATGCTGTTTCAACGAAATGCAATGTATAGCGTGCTCTATCTGCTCGTTTGTTTTTTTGCCGTAGCAGGTTTATACATCATGCTCAATGCGCAGTTTTTGGCCGTGGTGCATATCATAGTGTATGCAGGGGCCATCATGGTGCTTTTCCTGTATGTGTTGATGTTTCTCAATCTCAACGTCCAACAGAATTTTACCAAGAGCAATATGCTCAGACTAGCAGCCATGCTCACGGGGGGCGGATTGTTTTTGTTGTTGTTCTCCGCTTTTTACCGCACACAATTAGTTGTGATGCCTGATCCAATGAATGAGCAGGTAGGCAGTGTGCAAACTTTAGGGCAGGTATTATTCAACGATTACCTCATTCCATTTGAGTTAACCAGTATCTTATTCCTGTCAGCCATGGTAGGTGTAGTGATCATAAATAAAAAGGAGCAGTCCAATGGATAATACCTTAAGTCAGCAACTCCAGGTAATTCCTCTGGAGAACTATGTAATGCTCAGCCTCATCCTGTTCTGCATCGGTGTGATGGGAATTTTAATGCGCAGAAACCTGATCGTGGTGTTTCTGAGTATTGAATTGATGCTCAATTCGATCAACCTGATGGCAGCGGCATTCTCTGCCTACCACAACGATCCTGCGGGTCAGGCTTTTGTGTTCTTTATTATGGTGGTGGCTGCTGCTGAGGTAGCTGTAGGTTTGGCGATGTTGGTGATGATCTATCGCAATACAAAATCAATTGATATTAATGCACTGAACCGCCTGAAATGGTGATCAGTGGTCCAATAAAAAATTATTACTCGTGAGTCAGAACATTTTGAACACCCTTTCCCTCCTGATACCGGTGCTACCCTTATTGGGATTTGGTATACATATCCTGTTCAGGGAAAAGATCAGTGAAAAAGCAGCAGGCATCCATGCCACCGCATGGGTAGCAATATCTTTTGTGCTTACGCTGGTGCTGTTTGCCCACGTGCGCACACATGGTGCTATCCATGTAGCCTTGTTTGAATGGTTTGCAGCGGGTGAGTTGCAGATTCCGTTTGCTTTACAGATCGATCAGTTGTCGGTGGTCATGATGATGGTGATCACAGGTATCGGTAGTATGATCCATATGTACTCCATTGGGTATATGCACGGTGATGCAGGCTTCAATCGATTCTTCAGCTATCTGAATCTGTTCATCTTCTTCATGTTGATGCTGGTAATGGCCAACAATTATGTGTTGATGTTTGTCGGTTGGGAAGGTGTTGGTTTGTGTTCGTATCTGTTGATCGGTTTCTGGTTTAAAAATCCTGAATACAACAAAGCAGCCAATAAAGCATTCATCATGAACCGCATCGGCGATCTGGCCATGTTGCTCGGATTGTTTTTATTGTTTCAATATGCCGGCACACTCACCTTTGATGGAGTAGCTGCGCGATTCGATCCATCCTCTCCTGATTATTTTGTTCCGGATACGCAAGTGATTAC
>JAYRVB010000326.1:0-7545 GCA_041918775.1 Chitinophagales bacterium | reverse complement strand
TGTTGTCGCGCCTGTGCTCCACACATAAGTGTATGGTGCAATTCCACCGGTGGCTGAGGCAGTTAATGTAGCTGTAGCACCTGCACAAATGGTCGCTGTTTCGCCGGCATCAGCCACAAGTCCGAAATTAATTTCCATTTCAGGTAAGCCATTACAACCATATGGCGCAACACCAACACCCGCACCTTCAGCACCCATCAACACCAGTTGCGTAGGCATACCGTTGGTCACTAAAGTAAAGGTTACGCAATATGGACCGCTTGGTCCCCAACCACCTGCGGTGGTAGTCCACCAGTCAGCGCCCCAACCGGTTCCAGGATAGCTCTGGAGGTCATAGATCAAATATTCCGGTCCATACATAAATGTATTATCCGCTGCATAAATAGCACCGGTTTGTGGGCTCGTCATTGTAGCCGGATATGTTGCCCAGGTAGCAGGACCTACTAATTGTACACCCCAGGTAGCAGTACCCTGAGAAGCCCCTGTAGGACCTCCGCCGGCACAAAAGGTAACTACAAATTCATATTGTCCGCCGCCGATATCGGTCATCGATACCAGCTCAAAATAAGAATTGTCGCAAGCCTTGGCATACGCTGCGCTCAGCAACATTGCCAGTGAAAAGATCATGTGTTTAAATGTTCGCATACTGTAAAATTTAGGGTCAAAAAAATTTAGTGTTGTGTGATGAACACCAAAAGTAGAACCCTCAGGTACAGTATTTCGGGCAAACTAATAAGCGAGTGGAATTAACCAATAAGTGATATCAGGTGTTGTGCTGCCGGTTCTGGCAGGTGATGAGGAATGGCGAGGGATGGCGGCAATTATGCCTTATCGAGGCGACAATAAGTGCACAGACCAGCTGACCTAACTCAATTCTACATAATTGAGGTCCTTACCAAAGGTTTCTTTAATACCCAGGGTGGCAATAAGTGCTAAACCGATGGACACCGCACCAACAATAAGCGCGGCCTGTATATTGCCGGCCGAGCTGCTCAATCCGGCAAAACTGAGCGTAAGTGGCACTACAAAACCCCGAACAAAATTGGGCACTGTAGTCGTAGCTGTTGCGCGAATATTGGTGCCGAATTGTTCAGAGGCAATGGTGACAAACAATGCCCAGTATCCTGTTGCACATCCCAATAAAAAGCACATGGTATGAAACAGCGTGATAGAAGTACTCTGCATGGTCACATATACCACTGCCAATGCAGCAGAGGCGATCAGATAGCCGATCACGATCTTTTTGCGGCTGCGAAACACCTGACTCAAATATCCACTCAACAGATCGCCGACACATAATCCGATATAACTCAGCATGATGGCTGTTCTGCGTATTTGCATGCCTTTATCGCCGCTAACATCTATCCCCCACTCACCGGCAAATCGTTCGCTGAATTTCATCAACACACCGATACAATACCATACCGGTACACCGATCAAAATACAGAACAGATATTTCACAAATCGTTCGCGATTGGTGAACAGGGAAAGAAAATTCCCACGAGAAACACGTTCTTCTTTCACCGCATCAAACATGGTACTTTCAAAGGTGCCGAAGCGCAACAATAACAACGCCAATCCTAAAGCGCCGCCTATATAATAGGAAACACGCCAGTCGACATGCGAAGTGATATAAAAAGCGGCTACAGCACCCAAAGCGCCAACACTTACAATAAGCATGGTACCATAACCACGATGCTCTTTGCTCATGATCTCTGCTACGAGTGTGATCGCAGCGCCGAGTTCACCTGCTAATCCAAGGCCTGCAAAAAATCGCACTACCTGATATTGTGTGGTATTATCGACAAAACCATTCAGGATATTGGCCACACTGTACAGTATGATACTTCCGAAAAGAATGGACTTACGTCCTTTCAGATCGCCCATCACTCCCCAGATGATACCGCCCACCAGCATGCCGATCATTTGCACATTGAAGAGGCGCACATCCCAATAATCGATCTGTTTTGGATCGGTGATGCCAATACCTTTCAAACTGGTTTTACTGACCAGATTAAATAATTGCAGATCATAAATGTCTACGAAATATCCAAGTGCAGCAACCAACACGGTAAGATTGAAAATGGCCGTGCGCGTGTGTGTATTCTTCCCCTGATTCATGGGGTATGAAATTAATCAGATTTTTTCATACGTGAGGAAATCGTGGTCGTAGGGGTTCTTTTCATCCTTGGTACGCGCATCGATATGCGTGAGGGCCCATCCGGCTCCCGGAGTGTGAAACCAGGTATCTCCTTCAAATGATGCATGGATACGCGTGAGGTATACCCTGTGTACAAATGGCATGGCCTGACGATAAATATCTCCTCCGCCTAAAATGAATACTTCCTCCTCAGCCTGTATTTCGGGATGTTGCAATGCATCTTCCAGCGTGTGCACCACAATGCTGTCTGCAGAAGTGAAGGACCTGTCCCGAGTAACGATGATGAATTTTCTGCCCGGCAGCACTTTATTGCCAAGCGCGTTGTAGGTTTTTCGACCGAGTATACACCAATGGCCTGTCGTTTTTTGGCGGAAGTATTTCAGATCTGACGATAATTTCAACCAGGGCATATCGCCATGCATACCGATCACTTCATTTTCTGCTGCGGCTACGATAATGGAAAAGACAGGCATATCAGACACTTACATTCGCTTTGATATGAGGATGCGGATCATAATTCAGTAATTCAAAATCATCGATCGTGAAACCGAATATATCCTTTACTGCAGGATTGATGCGCATCTGTGGCAAGGGACGCAGATCGCGACTCAGTTGCAGTTTTGCCTGTTCAATATGATCGTTGTATAAATGCGCATCACCGAAGGTATGTACAAACTCTCCCGGTTGCAGGTCACATACCTGCGCAACCATCATGGTGAGCAATGCATAACTGGCAATATTAAAAGGTACGCCCAAAAACGTATCTGCAGAGCGTTGATATAACTGACAGCTCAACTTACCATCTGCCACATAAAACTGAAATAAAATATGACATGGGGGCAAGGCCATTTTTTCGATCTCACCAACATTCCAGGCATTGACCAGCAGGCGACGCGAATCCGGATTTTTTTTGATCTGCTCTATCACATTCGATATCTGATCGATATGCCGACCGTCAGCAGTTGGCCACGAACGCCATTGATACCCATATACCGGACCCAGATTTCCCTCTGCATCTGCCCACTCATCCCAGATGGATACTTTGTTTTCTTTTAGATACGCAATATTCGTTTCGCCTTTCAGAAACCATAATAACTCATGAATGATACTGCGCAGGTGCAATTTTTTGGTGGTCACCAGAGGAAACCCTTTTTGCAGATCAAATCGCATCTGATGACCGAAGACACTAATAGTACCCGTTCCGGTGCGATCCGATTTTTGGGTGCCTTCATCCAGAATGCGCTGCAAAAGCTCGTGATATTGCTGCATGGTGTAAAAATACCGCTTTTTACAGGAGGGAGCCCGAGGGCTATTATAAACTTTAACATTTAATACACATCCCTCTGTTACAGAGTTCCCTAATTTCGTATAAAACCCAAAACTATGATCCAATCAATGTTCAACGACATCAACTGGCTTGCAGCGCTGGCCGGTGGTGTGGCCTACTTTATTTTTGGCGCAATGTGGTATGGCATCCTGGGTAAAGGCTGGATGGCAGCCGCAGGGCTTACCGCCGAACAGATCAACGCCAACTTTAAAAAATCAAATTACGGGGTAACCCTTGCCATGCAACTGATCATCGGCATCTGCCTCGCCGGACTCATGCAAATGGTCGGCTGTTCCGAAGCCGGACTTTCTCTTGGCGATGCCGCACAACTCGGGCTTGTGGTCGGGCTGGTTTTTAGCGGACTCACCACCTGGGTGCATTATATCTACAGCATGCAAAAAGGTGCCCTGATCTGGTACGATATGGGATATACTACACTGGCAACAATTATAGCCGCGGTAGTGATACATCTGTTGAGTTGAGCATCATGATACTACAAACGAGGAGGCAGCGTTATGCTGCCTCTTTTTTTTGCCTCTGCGGAAACAGGATCGATAATATCAGGGATAGTATCATCACAAGTAAACATCCCAACACATTAAACCATAAATAGCCGATCTCGAGGGTGGGTACCGACCATTGGAATCGTACACTGAAATCCAGATATAAGATACAGAGCTCGCTCAATACTGCAGCAATGAATACAGCAGTACCGCGTACGCGTTTGAGTAAAAATGCAGTGAGAAAAATACCGAGTATGGTACCATAAAATAAGCTGCCCAAAATATTCACCGCTTCGATCAAATTATCAAATTGCGCACTGATCAATGCAAACACAATGGCCAATATGCCGAAACCGGCAGTCAGCCACCTGCTGATGCGCAGATGTTGTACATCTGTTACATCTTTTTGCATGAGGCGTTTATAAATATCTACCGAAAAGGTGGTGGATAATCCGGTAAGTGCCGATGAGGTCGAACTCATACTTGCACTGAAGATCACTGCAAAAAGTAAACCCACTAATCCGATCGGTAGAAAATCTGTGACAAAGCGCATGAATACATAATCATGCTCATTGTCGTCGCCCTCCTTCAATTTTGGATTGGCCTTGATCACCAGTGCGCGCACTACATTGCGCAGACTGTCTGTTTCATGTGTTGCTTCCTGTATTGCCTGTATATGCGACGCATCCCTTAAATGATCACCAGCTGATAACTTCTGTACCATAGCCTCCCGATTTTGCAAGGCGAGGATATATGCATCTTCAGCCTTAGATAAGGTATCGGCATAGGCAGAATTTTCTGCCTGGGTATAGGCTACCCGATCGAAATAAGCCGGAGGGGTATGGATCATGTAAAATACATACAATAGCACACCTATCAACAAAATGAAGAACTGTACCGGAATTTTTACAAGACCATTGAACAACAGCCCCAACCTGCTCTCGCGGATCGACTCACCGCTGATGTATCTACCTACCTGACTCTGATCAGTACCAAAATAGCTCAGTTGTAAAAAAAATCCACCGATCAACCCACTGATGATATTATACTTGTCGCTCCAATTAAAACCCCCCTCTTCCAGACCTGTGGAGATGATCTGTGTTTTACCCAATGCGCCTGCCACCTGTAAGGATTCCGTAAAGGAAAAATATTTACCGATCTCCATCACCAAAAACCCAAAAGCGGCAAACATTCCTGCATAGATCACCAGCATTTGCTGTTTATGGGTGACAGAAACGGCCTTGGATCCCCCGGATAAAATATAGGCCGTAACGATACCACCTATAAACACCACGGTAAGTGATAATGACCAACCTAATATCTGCGACAAAATGATAGAAGGCGCATAGATCGTTATCCCAGTGCTGAATGCGCGTTGTATTAAAAACAACGCAGCTGTAAAGGTGCGCGTTTTTACATCAAACCGCTGCTCCAGATATTCATAAGCAGTATAAACCTTCCACTTATAAAACATCGGAATAAAAAATATCGAAATGGCGATCATCGCCAAAGGCAATCCAAAATAAAACTGAATGAAGCCTAAGCCATCATTATATGCCTGTCCGGGTACGGATAAAAAAGTGATCGCACTGGCTTGTGTGGCCATCACACTCAGGCCTATTTCCCACCATCTACGTTCGTTATCGCCGCGTAAATAACTTTCTGCCGTATGCACCCGGCGCGTTTTATACATGCCATAGAGGGCAATGAACAACAAAGCGCCAAACATCACCACCCAGTCGATCCAGCTCATGAGAAATGTTTGGTGAGGTAATAAAAAAAGCAGATCTCCAACAACAGAAATGCGGCAACGGCAAAGTACCAGACCTTCCAATTCGATTCCTGTGGCCGACGTTCTTCCTGCATGCGATCGTTTATTTAGGATGGCTGCTCAAACTCAGCATATTGACGAATAATCGATAAGCGCCCGGCACACCGGCAGGCAGTTCCCTGAAAAAAGCAAGTCCGGTGTATACATATGTTCCCTTGCCGTAACTACATACGATAACAGCACCTGATTGCATCTGCTCTCCGGGATCCTGAAAACTTAAAGGCATCTGATACTCAGGTGCTACTTCACCGGCAAAATAAATCCCACGCTCCTGCACCCAATGTTGGAAGTCTGCTTCCGTGATGGCATTAGGTTTTTGAAGCACCGGGTGCTCCGGCAAATTGAAGGCAACCGGTGATTGCTCATCCGTAACACGCGTTCTTGTCACTTTGAATGGGTAGGGTCCTAATTGCTGAATATACGCATCCCAACTGGTGGAATATTGAACGATTACCGTTCCGCCATCCGACACATACTGCATCAGAAGTGCCTGCTTTTCGATGAGCGCCTTTTCTGTATTGTATGCACGAACACCCACTACAACTGCCTGATATTGTTTTAATAATTCGGCAGTGATGTCCTCAGCTTTTAGTGTAGTCACCTGCAAGCCTAAGGCGCGTAAACTTTCATCCACCTTATCACCCGCACCTTCCACATAAGCGACCTGTATATCCGGAACAGAAGTTTGCACTTTTACCAAACGCACTTCAGCATGCTCCAAAATATGCTGTGTGGGTATATGGTCGTAGGCTATGGTTTGTGCAAAGCGATACAGGCCTTTCCCTGAGGTTTCTACATACGATTCAATCGCCTGATATACACCACCGGCATTGCGAATAGAATCAACAATGCGTTTTCCATCCCCCGGAATAAAATACACCTTTAAAGCACCGATATCCTGTGCATGTGTGCTATTCACGACAAAAGAAACTGTTTGCGATTTACCTGCCGATAATCCGGTAATGGTATGTCCACCACTCACCGTAAATCCATTGGAGGCAATGCCAAACAAATACCCGTTCAATTGTCCGGTGTTCGATTGTATACTTACTGTTACTTCTTTCTCATTGGATCGGGTAAACAACAACAGGTCTTCCTGCGGATGCACATACGCCTGCGGTGAAACTGTCAGTGGTTGTATGATCTCCCCTTTCACGGCATCCGTTTCTTTATACACTACACCCCGGGTATACACAATTCCGGTGTTGCCGATGCGCAAATAATATTTCACGGAGATAGCCGGATCATTTTCCGCTTTTCCGATCCTGCTTCTTTCAGGCACATCAAATAAATAGGCATAGTCACCTTCAAGCCAATATGGATTTGAAGTAATGTGCGCAGGCACCTGGTAGGTGAGCGTATCGAGCTGATTGATATTTACCGGCAAAATCTCACCGGCCTTAAAAGTAACCCCACCGATCTCGATCTGCTCAAGTGTAACCGGATAGGGTGCGCGACGAATCGCTGTACTCACTAATGTAAGTGACTCACCTGCTGCAACACTTTCCGACAATGCAGCCGGTTCAAGATATAAGCCCAGACATGCGGCAATGATCTGTTCTGTTTGTGTAATTCTTTGCGTGATGATGGGCGCTGCAGGCAGACTCTTCAATTGCTTACGCAGCTCCAGCAATTTGTCGATACTGTTTTCCGGATGCGCATAATCAAAAGTACCGGCAATATCCTTTACCAGTATATCAATAGATTCCCCTCCGGGAAATCG
>JAYRVB010000325.1:0-7540 GCA_041918775.1 Chitinophagales bacterium | reverse complement strand
ATTCAAACCAGATATAACCACCCACACTCTCTACTATATTTTTTGACATGGCCAGGCCAATGCCCATACCTGAACTCTTTGTTGTAAAATTGGGCACGAACACTTTGTCTTTTTCTTCTTCACTGATGCCTTTTCCATTGTCGATGATCCGCACCAATGCCCGCTGACCTTTTTGTTCTAGCTCAACAGTTACCAGTCCCTGCCTGTCGTCCGGGATCGCCTGAATAGCGTTTTTGATCACATTGTTGAATACGCGTATCACCTGATTCTTATCTGCAAAGATATGGACACGTGTGTCAGGCATGTGTAAAGTTATGGTGGCATTCTCCGTTTCCGTAAAGAGGCCTGTTACATTTTCGAGTACATCATTTAAACAAAGATCTTCATTCACCGCCTTGGGCATTACGGCAAAATTGGAAAACTCGGAAGCGATATGTGTAAGGTTATCGATCTGTTCGAGGATGGTGACAGTTACCTTGCGCATCAATTCCTGGGTATTCGGCGCATTGGTTTGAATTGCGCGTTGCAGATGCTGAATACTCAATCGCATCGGTGTAAGCGGATTCTTGATCTCGTGCGCCACCTGCTTCGCCATATCCCGCCAGGCGCTTTCGCGCTCAGACCTCGCCAATAGCTGCGCAGAGCGATCCAGTTCCTTCAACATTTTGTTATACTCGGCCACCAGAATACCGATCTCATCATCATGCGTCCAATGAATAGGCTCATTGCTTTTGCCTAGTTTGATCTCACGGAATTTTCCGGCAATGGCTGCCAGTGGTTGTGTTATACTGCGACTTACAAAAAAGGCAATTATACCTGCCAGGATCAGCAATAATACATATACATTGACGAGGGTGACCATGAAGGAAGATATCTCTGAACGAAGGTTTTGTTCAGTAGCGAAATAAGGTAAGTTGAGGTAAAACATCACCTCATCCTGTTTGTCCAACACCGGCACATATGCGGAGAGAAAATGCAGATCGCCAATGCGCTCCGTTTGGATGTACCAGGTTTCTTTGTCGCAACTCATTTTGAAGAAGGCCAATGGTTGCATATTTCTGCTCACCAGTCCTTTTTCAAATATGTCAGGTTGTGAACTGGCCAGCAGCACCCCATCCGGGCGATATATATTGACATCCATCGCATGTATCTCTGAAAGCTCAGCCACGCGATTGGCCACTTTTTTCAATTGCAAGACGGAAAGCGCGCCGCTATTTTTCTTTTTACCCTCATCGAGTAAATAATCGATATTGGTTTGCACACCTTCTATCTTTTCCAGCAGGCGTTGCTTGTGCGAATCATTGTACTGGTTGGAAATGTAAAACACCGTGGCCACTCCCATCATCATAAACGCAAAAACGATGAGGCTGATCACCGCCGACTGAATTTTATTTTGCAGGGTGGTATCTATCCAATCGCTCAGCACGATCTTTCCTTGCAGAATACCGCCCAGCCAGTCGATCACAAACAGCAACACGAGAAATACTAAAAAGAAAAAGAACAGGTAGCTGAATAAACTCACCGGCTGCAACCAATTGTGCTCAGGTGTGGATACCACTACTTTTTTGTTTTCGTTCACTTTATATACATAGTGGTCGTACCCATTCTCCTGAATATCAGCATCATCTTCCCCTTTATTGATGTAAAATATATCCATGAGCGGATAGGAATATTCGCCATCACGCTCGCTCAAACTATGGTCATTGTACACCGCATAATCAAATTGCATGAAACTCTGTGCAGTGCGCAGGTCGTCGTCGATCAATAATTCCGGATAAATACTTTCCGCGCTGAACTTCTTCGGCACCATGCGCAAATACACCAGATAGGTCTCAGCCAAACTATCGTTTTGGAAATTCATTTCCGCCAGGTAATAATAATTTCCGGTATAGTCGTTTATAAAATATAATCCGCTGGCGGCCGTAAATTCCCCGTTGTTTTCAATGGCATCCACAAAACCCAGGCGGGAGGCATTGAACTCTTCGTCTGTACTGAGGGTCAGCGAATCACCAAGAAAAACAAAAATATCTGTTGCGTATTTTTTGAAATAATTCGTTTGGAGGTCCTGCCTGATCTGGCCTACAAGACCTTGCCGGATGGCATTCCCGCGCGTTTCCAGATTTCTGGTGATCTGTTTGCGTATCTCCACCTGGGCATCCCTGAACAGATACTCTGTGATCGGATCTTTCTCTATGGATTTCTTTGCTGCAAATAGTCGCTTTGTTTCTTCCTCCTTCTTGAAATTGCCCGTATATAATACATAAGCACTGATAGCAGAAAAGAAGATCAACCACACCATCATTCCGGCAAGAGATCGTGTATTTACCTTGCGTTCCATCAGGAAGATGCGCACAAGTGTAAACACCAGCGCCATCAACACCATGTCTGTTTGCATGGGCTGGTGCATGAGTCTTTGGAAGACCAAACATATCAAACCCGCCAGGCCGATCATGGCCACAAAAACATATCGCCTCCGCATTGGTCGAACCACCAATTCGATCAGCCTTACCACTACCAGGAAGTAACTTAATACCAGCACTGCGATACAGAGGAAGCCGATGAGGCTCAAATAATTCAGGGAAAAGAAATTATAGATATCAAAAGAGATGGACGAATCCAAAATCAGACTCCTGAAGATATGCCCCATAAGCATACCGGTGACCGCTATGATCAACGCAACCAATGCATTATACACCAATGCGAATCTGCCGGCAAGTGTATCCGGTGCAACAAAAAAGAAACGGGAAAAGAATAAAGCAAAACTGAAAAAGCACAAGGTCTTGATCAATAGGTCGCCCGTAGAACCCGCAATGCCCGGAGATCCATAGTTGAGTGGATCAAACAGCGGGAGTGTTGTAAGAATTGCATCATACAGGATCGAACGGATGAGGATGTACCATAATATCAGTATGCCTGCAAACGCCAGAGTTGCCCACGGGCGGCCAATTCTGCTTACCATCCACCTGGCTACCTGATACAGGATGACCAGTCCAAGTAAAAAAGTCAGAGTGAGGCAAACAAACAATGCATTTGGAAAAATCGCATTCCCTTCCTGATCAGGATGCTCACTGATATAGAAAACGGGATGGCCTGCATTACTATATATAGGCATAGCGCCTTCGGAATCTCTCGCCTGAACAAGCACATGCTTTGGTATATTGATTCCGGCAGATTGCACATCATCGAGATACTTATTGCTTATGCCGAATTCAAACTGCAAGGGCAGAAAACCGATCACATGGAAATTCCCCGGAAAATCATGTTGATAGATCACATATTCTCCATTGGTTTCACTGATCAATAAAGGCGCATCGTTAAAAGGCATCTCAGCCCTGACAGGTGTGATGAAGTTGTTTGTCCAGATCAACGCTGAATCACCTTCATACACCACTATGCCATAGGGCCTTCCGGCCAATCGGCTAAAATCCTCGAAGGAATAGCTGTCTGTGATCAGATTGCTCACGATCAATTCATCAGAGATCACCGCTACGATCTCGCGCTCGATGTTCTGATATTCGTTCTGTATATGCTCAGCTGCTGATTCGAGGCCGGTAGACTGTTGCGCACGTATATAATATATATACGACACCACTGCCAGCAGGAGGCACACGATCGGGAGGAGGATATGGAAATGCCTTATTTTCAACACCTGCGCATTTTGAAATCTGAAAGTATGTGTTTAGCTTTCACAAGTTTACGTCCGAAGATACGCAGAAGACTGTTTATAAGGGTATCCCAGTAGCCCTGGTTCTAAGGAGTCGTAAAGTTAGTAAGCAAACGAAAAACACATTCAAAACCTGATCACTTATGAGAAATGTTGTACTCTCTGTCCTGTTTGTATGCTTGAATCTGATCACCCTGTCAGCACAAAACCGAAATATCTCAGGGGTTGTCAAAGACGCGGAAAGTGGTGAAACCATCCCTGGTGCATCCGTTTTAACCAAAGAAGACAATACTTTGGGCACATCCACCAATTTAGATGGCACATTTACCCTAAGCGTGCCGGCGGGAACCACCGCAATACTGGTGCGTTCGGTTGGTTATGCTGAGCGGGAGATAGCCCTTACTACTGAAACAAACTATACGATACTGCTCAAAGCAGAAGATTACAATCTCGATGTCCTGGTAATCAGTGCATCCCGACGTCAGGAAAAAATATTAGATGCTCCTGCATCTATCACATTGATCAGTCCGGAAATGATCAAAAACACAGTTGCCGTAACACCTATTCAAAACATTAAAGGCACACCCGGCGTTGATATCATCAATACCGGTCTGGTGCAAACTAACGTTGTGGTACGCGGATTCAATAACATCTTCTCAGGTGCATTATTGACCATGGTAGACAATCGCTATGCAGCAGTGCCTTCACTTCGAGCCAATGTGGCCACTTTCATTCCAACAGATAATACTGACCTCGAACGTATTGAAGTACTGCGCGGACCGGCATCTGCCTTATACGGACCGAACTGTTCTAATGGGGTATTTCATATGATCAGCAAATCTCCGCTCACACAGGAAAAACCCTATATGACCACCGCCAGTTTCGGCATAGGTTTCAGGAGCATGATCGACGACACCATATTCATCAGCAATCCGATCGATCCATCTACCGGTTTGGTTTATGGCGACTACAAACCGCTGTTTGATTCTTCCAGTATTGTAGATCGTATGTTATATACCGCATCGTTCAGACATTCCGGTAAGATCAATGATAAATTCGGTTATCGCATATTATTTACCTATCTGAATGGTATGGATTGGTTCTATGATGATCCTTTTGAACCCTCCAGATTGCAACTTGGGTATCAAACTTCAGAGGGCCGCGTGAACGTAGGCGACACTATTGATAATACCAGAGATAATCGCATTGAAAAGATAGGTCTCGACCTGCGATTCGACTATAAATTGAATAATGGTGCTGAATTGATCCTCACAGGAGGTATGACCGAAAACGATGGTATCGAACTCACCGGTATTGGTGCAGGTCAGGCGGTAGGTTGGAAATATTATTATACCCAGTTGCGCTATTTGCATAAAGACTGGTTCATTCAGGGTTTTGTCAATGGTAGTGATGCCGGCGATACTTACTTATTCAGAACCGGCGACCTGATCATTGATAAATCGAAGCAATATGTAGGTCAGATCCAACACGCCAATGAATTTATGGATAAGCGCCTCAACCTGGTGTATGGAATTGACGGTATTTTGACCAACCCGGATACAAAAAACACTATCAATGGTACTAATGAAGATGACGATCAGATCATCGAGATCGGTGCGTATGTACAAGGGGATTATCGATTGAATCCGAAATTCAATCTGGTAGGTGCTGTGCGTTATGATTATCATAATTTTGTAAATAATCCTTTCTTCTCGCCACGCGCTGCATTAGTATACAAGGCGAATGAAAAAAACACCTTCCGACTGACTTATAATCGTTCATTTAGTGCACCAAGCAGCAATAACCTAAACCTGGACATCCTCCAGTTGTCAGATCTTACCGGTTATGCCTCTTTATTCCAGGGATATTTAGGTTCAGACTACACCCCAAACATGCCGCTGTATGCTGTGGGTAATCGCGATGGTTATACTTACTCTTACGATGCGATCACCGGCTTGCCTATGTATACTTCACCGTATTCACAATATCTTGGCAACGCAGAAGGCACTTATTATTCTCTGGAAAACAGTCTGGAGATGAACAACGTAATTTGGGACCTCACCCGCGGATTGCTGGAAGATGCATTTGATGCCACCATCATGGGCCTTGGCGAGGCATTGGTTGCCTGGCTGCCATTGGATATTGATGTGGCCACCAATACCGTTGCCGCATTAAACCTGACCACTGAAGAATTTGATCAGATCGATCCAACCAATATCACAAATTATAGCAGCATTAAAAATTCAGCTACCAATACATTGGAAGTGGGTTGGAAAGGCAGTCTATTTAATGATAAGGTATTTGCGACTGTGGATGTTTATTATAATATGATACAGGATTATGTGAGTCCGCTTACAGATATTACCCCTAACGTGTTCATTGATGGTGCTGATCTCGCAGCTTATGTAACACCGATCATTACCGAGAATTACCTGGACACAGCCGGGTCTAATGAAACACTGGCCACTTTGGTAACATCTACACTTGATGATAATCCGGCATATGGCGGTAATAATAATGGCACCGGTCTTGATGAATTCATCAACCTTGTGTTGGCAGCAGGTGCAGGTTTACCGGTTGGCACCATTTCACCAACCCAATATGCTAACGGTGGTAAATATGTTACCTATGTAAACCTTGGTGATGTATCTGTGCTAGGTGCCGATTTTGGTATGAGCTGGTATGTGAACAAGGACCTGACCATGATGTTCAGTTACAGCTGGGTAGACAAAGATTCCGTAGAATTAGCAGGGGCGCAATTAGGTTATGTAGCCTTAAATGCACCAAAACACAAAGTAGGTATCCGCGGTATGTATGATATTGAAAAGGCCGATTTGAACATTGGCATCAACTGGCGTTGGCAAAGTGAATTCCCGGCCAACAGCGGTGCTTATGTAGGCACCGTGGAAGCGATCCACGATATGGACCTCACGTTAAATTACACACCTGATTATTTAAAGGATACCCAGATCGCGTGTCTCATCACGAATCTATACAACAACGAACAGCAATACTTTGTGGGCGCACCAATAATAGGCAGCACCTATATGCTGAAGATCACTAAATCATTTTGATCGTCACAAAATCGCTTTGTTTGAGCACCCTTCGGGGTGCTTTTTTATGTTATGCACTTAACACAATTGTTATCTTAGCGCCATGTTTGATGCATTACGCCGTCGCTTCCGAAAAAAACTACCCGCCAGGCGCATATTGATGTATGGTTTACAACGAAGTGGTACAAACTACTTCGAGGCTTTGATGCATCTGAACTATCCCGACGCCTTATTTCTAAATGGCGAATTACGCAGTGGGATCACCCATAAGCACTTCCGGCTCTATCCCGAAAAAAACATCATTCCTGAACCGCAGTTTGCCAACACCCTGATCTTACCGGATCTGGCTTCATTCGAAAAGCAACTGCCCTTTGCCGCTCCTGACCTGTATGTGGTCATCTCAAAAGATCCCATCGGCTGGTTCACAAGTTATCAGCGTTGGAGTAAAAAGAATAACTGGCCAAAGGTCAGCCATCACTATATAGAAGAATATAATTTGTTCTATGGCATGTGGATGCAATATGCAGCCTCCGGTGGCCATATCTTATTTATACAATATGATACCTTATTCAGGACACCGGATGTGGTTTTGAAAATGGTGGCTGAGCAATTGGGATATCCTGTCAGAAAAGCCATAACCAATACCAAAAAAGTATATGCCAGTAAACGCTTCACCCAAAAGAAAAAGCAGGAAATACTAGGTGGAGCCTATCGCCAAAGCTTAAGCGAAGAGATGGTACAGGAGATCAAACAAAAGGATGATCCAACGCTGCTTTCATTTATTGGCTATAGACTATGATCAGGGAAGTTTTTTCGCTTCATT
>JAYRVB010000324.1:0-5584 GCA_041918775.1 Chitinophagales bacterium | reverse complement strand
TGCATGAAGCCTTGTTCAGTCTCGATTATGATGATGGCTTTGTTGCTTATCTCAACGGCCATGTAATTGCCATGAATGGGTTTCCTGCCGGATATCCTGCCTTTGATGCTTTTTCCGGTGTCGACCATGAAGCAGGAATGTATGCCGGAGCAGCACCCGAACATTTTGTGATCAACCAGGACTCACTTGACGCCTGGTTATTGGAAGGAGATAATGTATTGGCTGTTGAAGTGCACAATGTAAATGCCGGAAGTAGTGATTTAACATCAAGACCATTTTTGAGTTTTGGTGTGTTGGATGCAGATATTATCTGGACCGATGTATTGCCCTGGTGGTTTACACTTACGCCTACCTCATCCAATTTTCATACAAACTTTCAGATCAGCAGCAGTGGAGAAACTATTATTCTGACAGCGCCGGATGGTACTGTTGCTGATAGCATGTTCATTCGCGTGGATGAAGCAGATCAATCAATTGGCCGTGAAACAGATGGCGCAGCCGTGATCGGTATATTCACCACACCTACACCAAATGCAACGAATAGTGGCACTTTATATACGGGATATACGGAAGGCGAGGTGGTTTTTTCTCTGCCTGCCGGTTTCTACACAGGCGATCAGGTGGTGTCGATCACTATACCTGCCGGAACTATTGCACATTATACGCTCAATGGTCAGATACCTACCATTGCTGATCCTGTTTATACATCTCCTATTACAGTGAGTGCGACCCAGGCTATTCGCGTACGTTTATTTGATGCTGCGGGTGTATTGCTTCCCGGTAACATTTTTACGAATACTTATTTTATAGATGAAACCGTGACCATACCGGTTATATCATTGACTACGAATACAGATAATTTGTATGGTGTGAATGGGATCTTTGATAATTATTGGTACGATTGGAAAAAATTGTGTCATATTGAATACTTTGACGCCACAGGCGTAAATGCATTTGAACAGGAATGCGGATTCAAAGTGGATGGTGGCGCAGGTGGCAGCAGGTATTATGAACAGAAAAGTATGCGCATCGAACCGAATAATGCTGCTTATGGAGATGGTGTATTAAATTATCCCATCATCCCGCGCCGACCGCATATTGATAACTATGAGACCTTTTATTTGCGCAATGGAAGCAATATGCATAATGTGCTCCCCTATAAGGATGCCTGCATGATGCGCACTACTGACGGCACCTATAATGAAGCAATGGCTTATACGCCGGTGGTTGTATTTATCAATGGCGAATACTGGGGATATTATGAATTGCGAAATAAACTGGATGATGGCCATTTCAAGCATGCTAAAGGCATAGAGAAAGACAGTCTGGACCTGGTATCAGTAAGTTATTGGTATGGTCTGGTGTTGCGCGCAGTAGATGGCAGTATCGATGACTTTGTGGCCATGCGAAATTATCTGGGATATTATCCAACGCCGGAGGACAGCGCCTTTTATTACATCGCAGACTCTTTGCTTGATCTGCAAAATTTTACGGATTATATCATAGCAGAAACCTGGTTCGGTAATCTGGATTGGCCGTATAATAATATCAAGGCATGGCAGGATAGAGGTGGCGATGGCAAATGGCACTATGCAGTGATCGATGCAGAATTGGCATTGGGCATTGGTGGCTGGTCTGATGAGAATGTGAACCTGATACCCGGATTGTTCGGCACGCAGCAATATATTGAACCCCTTGCTGCGCTGCTGCAGAATCCGATCTACCACGATTATTTTGTGAATCGATACGCCGATCTCATGAATACTACCTTTTTACCGGAACGTACCCTGGCCATGGAGGATAGTATGTATTTGGAGGTGCTTCCTGAAATGCCCCGACAACTTGAACGCTGGGGTGCGGGTGATGTAGATGATCAAATGGCTACGTTTGAAAATTACAGGGCCGAGTTGCGCAACGATTTTGACGTGCGCTCAGATAAAGTGCGCACACATATTCGAAATGGATTTGATCTGGATGGTAAAGTGAATATTACCTTAGATGTATTTCCTCCGGGTGCAGGATATATTAAGATCAGCACCATTTATATCGACGAAATGCCATGGACAGGTGTGTATTTTAATGGAGTGCCTGTGCAGGTGACCGCTTACCCTAATCCGGGTTATACGTTTGATCACTGGTATTCAAATCCCTTTATCGATGATCCGGATGTAGCCACATTTAAAGTAAATATTACTCTGAATACTACATTCACCGCCTCATTCACCGGATCACCTGTGGATGTGCAGGTATTGGTGAATGAAATAAATTATCATGCAGAACCATCGTTGGATGCAGGTAACTGGGTTGAATTGTGGAACAATACACCTGCTCCGGTAGACCTTTCATTATGGAAGTTCAGAGATAATACATTTTATCATCAGTTCACTATTCCTGAAGGTGTGATATTAGCAGCGGATGCCCGCCTGGTGTTGGTGGAAGACAGTGCAATGTTCATGGCACAACACCCTGATGTAGATAATTTTATTGGTGACTTACAATTTGGACTGGCGAATTTCGGTGAGGAGATATTTTTATATGACAGACGCGACTCTCTCATAGAACACTTCACTTATGGTGATGACAAACCATGGCCTGTGGGAGCCGATGGACATGGCAGAACGCTGGAGCGCAGAGCACCGGATCTGCCGGCAGATGCACCTTCCAGCTGGTTTGATGGTTGTATAGGCGGGTCTCCCGGAATGCCATATACACCATGTGACGGACCGATCGTGATCAGTGAAATAAATTATCATTCAGATGACGACCTCAATAGTGGTGATTGGATAGAACTTCGCAATATTGGTTCAGCTGCCATAGACCTCAGTGGTTGGATATTCATGGATGATTCCCTCGGCCTGGATCATACATTTATTATCCCTGAAGGCACCTGGATAGAACCACATGCACATCATGTGTTAGCGCAACAAGGAGATATATTTTCAGAGATACATCCTGAAGTGAGCAACTTCGATAGCTCCTTTCAATTCAATTTGGCCGATGGCGGTGAGTGGATCCGCATGTATGATGCAGCAGGACAGCTCATCTTATCCATAGATTATGATGATGATATACCATGGTCAACAGTGGCAGATGGCGCCGGTTATACGCTTGAGCTGGTAGATTCGATGGGCATCATGAACGATGCGTCCAATTGGATCTCAGTGTGCTATGGCGGATCACCGGGTGCATATGTGGCTGAACCATGTATTGATCCTGTTGCCGTTTCTGATTTGGCAGGATTGCATGCCATGAGTATACAACCTAACCCGACCACAGAAATGACCTATGTGTATCTGCAACTCAGTTCAGCGCAGCAGGCGAGTATCATCTTGTCAGACATCACAGGGAATACCTTTGTGTTGCGTAACAGCGCACAATTAGATGCCGGAATGCATAGCATCCCGCTGCAATTGAAGGCATTCCCGGCCGGCTTATATCACATCACTGTGATCACGGATACAGGCAGGATTTCCACACCGGTGATCAAACAATGATCCTTTTTTTGTTGTTTGGTGTGCACTGCATCAATAATGCAATGTAATTTCGCACCGCATGCAAAAGAAAGGCATATTACTCGTAAACCTTGGTACTCCTGACTCACCGAATACGGCAGATGTAAGATCCTACTTAAAGGAGTTTCTGCTGGATCCCAGGGTGATCGATATTCCTGCCATTCCCCGAAATATGCTGGTAAGAGGGATCATAGCCCCGTTTCGCGCACCCAAAAGTGCAAAAACCTACAAGGCGATCTGGACAGAAGAGGGGAGTCCTTTGCTTGTATACAGCAGGCAGCTGCAGCAAAAAGTGCAACAACAATTAGGTGATTCTTACGAAGTGGTATTAGCCATGCGATATAAGCATCCATCTATTCAGGAGGCTCTGGAAAAATTGCGCGCAGAAAAATGTGCCAGCATTACGGTGCTGCCTTTATTCCCGCAATATGCATCAGCTACTTCCGGTTCTGTTGTGGAAGCAGTAATGCGCCTGGTGCAACAATGGCAGGTAGTACCCAATGTACATGTGATCACCTCTTTCCACGATCACCCAAAATTCATCGAAGCAATTACGGAGATCGGAAGGAAGTACCAACCTGAGGGTTATGATCATATCTTGTTCAGTTACCATGGCGTACCTGAACGACAGATATATAAAGGTGCTGAAGGAAATGCCTGCCTTACGAATTCCTGTTGCGACACCCTGCACAGCGGAAATGCGCTTTGCTATAAAGCCCAGTGTCATGCTACCACCAGAGCAATTGTGGCTGCATTGGGTATTGGCCAGGAAAAATATACTACCTGTTTTCAAAGCAGGTTGGGAAAAACCCCCTGGATACAGCCTTATGCCAGTGAAGTACTTACACAATTAGCGGCATCCGGAAAGAAACGCATTTTAGTATTCAGTCCAGCCTTTGTGGCAGATTGTTTGGAGACCATTTTCGAAATCGGTGTTGAATATGATGCAGAATTCAAACACCTTGGTGGTGAAAAAGTGCAATTAGTGGAAAGCCTGAACGCCCATGATACTTTCGTATCCTGCATTTGCGATCTGGTGAAATAATGGCTTAGAACATATCCATTCCGCCTTCGTATCCTTCATCCATACTCCGGGAACGCTTACGTGTATTGTCCTGCTGTCCAAACTTCCAGGTGAGCTTTAAGGCGGCGATTCTCGATTGTCTTTTGCGGTAATAATCCTGGTAGAAGTTGATGCCTTCGCTGTATCCACCCATTTGACGTGTGTCGAAAATATCGGATACGTTCAGGTTGACGGAAAGTTTATTCTGGAAAAAATCACTTTTTATACCCGCATCCGTAGAAAATATCGGATCGGCCTGACCTTGCGCAAAGGTCCATGGTGTATTATAGGATGTAGTCAGTTGTAAACTGGTTTGCTTATATAAAGCAAACACCTGCATGATGCGAATATTGTAAGTGAACTGCGCATTGGTAAGTCCGGCTTCCAGGTTTTCTGCATCCAGCAATGTTTGATTAAAGTTGAAACTGCTGGTCATATTCCACCATTTGAACCACTCGTTTCGTCTTACTACTTCAAGTCCATATTGTGATTCACTTTTGTAGTTCTGAAAGGTCATATAGCTGATGCCTTCTTCTGTTACTACAGTGTAAGGAGAAATCTCATTTAGTGTTTGTATGAAATACAATGATCCGGATAAGCTGTGTTTCTTAAAGTCTTTTTCATAAGAGAGCTCAAATGAATTCTCATATTCAGGCTGTAACATTGGATTGCCAATGCGGAAGGTATATGGATCTGAATAATCCGGAAATGGGTTGAGGAACCAGGTATTCGGACGATCCACACGACGACTGTAGCTCGCAGCGATCTCGCTCGATTCGTCGAAGGCATAACGAACATGCACACTTGGGAATAATCCGAAGTAATTATTTACAAAATCCTCGTCCAGGGTCAATTGCTCGGCCAGGGTAAAGGTTTGTTCGGCGCGCAAGCCCAGCTGATAGCCGAATTTCTTTTTAAAGGTGCCGTTCCAGATCAAATACCCTGCGATCACATCTTCTGTATATACAAAATGATTATTGATGGAGTCGTCGGATACCCAGGTATCTGT
>JAYRVB010000323.1:0-3917 GCA_041918775.1 Chitinophagales bacterium | reverse complement strand
ATGCACCAATCCCCGCTCCGGTAACTCCGGCAACTGACGCTGCAGCAGCACCGGCAGATACAAACATGATTTCAATAAAATAATTCAATTGTAAAACAGTATAGGTATGTCAGCAGAGACTTCAACACATGCACACCACGTTGATACCCACGCCCACGGACATGACCACCATGGACATGATCACCATCATGATCCAGGGTTTATCAGGAAGTATATTTTCAGTGAAGATCATAAAACGATCTCCAAACAATTTCTGGTAACGGGTATTTTCTGGGCCATCGTTGGTGGTTTGCTTTCGGTATTGTTCCGTATTCAACTCGGATATCCGGATGCTGACCTTACCTGGATGAAGCCCTTCCTCGGGAAATGGATCACTGAAGAAGGTCAGATCGCACCTGAATTTTATAACGCGCTGATTACCATGCACGGAACCATCCTGGTATTCTTTGTATTGACTGCCGGATTGAGTGGAACATTCTCAAACTTCCTGATTCCGCTGATGATCGGTGCACGTGATATGGCCTCCGGATTTTTGAATATGTTGTCATACTGGTTCTTTTTCCTTGCCGGTGTCATCATGTTCGTTTCCTTCTTCCTGGCTACCGGACCTGCTTCCGGTGGTTGGACGGCCTACCCGCCACTCAATGCCCTCCACGACGCCTCCTCGGGGTCGATTTTAGGGGTCGACTTCTGGTTGGTGAGTATGGCGGTGTTTATCGTATCGTCATTATTGGGTAGTTTGAACTATATCACAACTGTGATCAACCTGCGCACAAAGGGGATGAAGATGTTCCGCATGCCATTGCCTATCTGGGCATTCCTGCTTACAGCAGTGATCGGTGTGCTTTCATTCCCGGTTTTATTGTCTGCAGCCATCTTATTACTCTTCGATCGTAACCTGGGTACCAGCTTCTATCTGGACGCCATCAACCTTGCCGGTGAACCATTGGCAAATTCTGGCGGTAGCCCGATCTTATATCAGCACTTGTTCTGGTTCCTTGGGCACCCTGAGGTGTATATCATCATCCTCCCGGCCATGGGTATCGTTTCTGAAGTGTTGTCGGTGCATTCACGTAAACCGATCTTTGGTTACACAGCGATGATCTATTCGTTGCTGGCAATTACCGTGTTGTCGTTCATCGTTTGGGCGCACCACATGTTCATGACCGGTATGAATCCATTCATCGGATCCATTTTCGTGATCTTCACCCTGATCATTGCGGTTCCGTCAGCCATCACAGTATTTAACTGGCTAACCACGCTGTGGAAAGGGAATATTCGATTAAATCCACCAATGCTCTTTGCGATCGGATTTGTGTCGCTCTTCATTTCCGGTGGTTTAACAGGTATTTTCCTGGGTAACTCAGCGATCGATATTCGCCTGCACGATACCTATTTCGTTGTGGCCCACTTCCACCTTGTAATGGGTGTGGCAGCCTTCTTCGGAATGTTTGCCGGTGTATATCACTGGTTCCCTAAAATGTTTGGTCGTTTCATGAACCAAACACTTGGGTATATCCACTTCTGGGGCACCATCGTGGCCGCATATCTGATCTTCTTCCCTATGCACTGGGAGATCGCTCTGCCACGTCGTTATTACACACATTCAGGATTCGAAACATTCAGCGGATTTGAAGAATTGAATATGTTCATCTCTACAGTGGCGATTATCTCTTTTGCCCTGCAGTTGGTATTTGTATTCAACTTCTTCTATAGCATATGGTGGGGTCGCAAAATGCGCGAACTTAACCCTTATGGTGCAACTACATTAGAGTGGACCACTCCATTGCGTCCGGGACACGGTAACTGGGAAGGTGATATTCCTGAAGTACACCGTTGGCCATATGATTACAGCAAACACGGTCGTGAATTCATTCCGCAAACAGAACCATTGACTCAGTATGAAATTGAGCATGGCGAGCATGGAGATGAACACGATAGCGATATCATTAAAAAAGAGGAACATCATTAATTTGCCTGCATAAAGTAATGCGTAAGGATACCTCAATAGAAAATGCCGGTTTCGGCAAACTGATCGCAGCAAAGCTGAAGGATTACCACATGCTGGTAAAATTCAGATTGAGCTTTATTGTCGTGTTCAGTGCCGGTATCAGCTATTTATTTAGCGGTGGTGCGCAGTCAGACTTTTTGTTGTTTGTATTAGGCGGATTTTTGATCACTGCGGCTTCTAACGCGATCAATCAGATCATTGAAGCGGAAACAGATAAACTCATGACCCGCACAGCGGATCGTCCGCTGGCAGCAGGCAGGATGCAAACAACCGAGGCCATTTTTGCAGCGGGTATCATGGCATTTGCCGGTATTGCTTTGTTGTGGTGGCAGTTCAATAGCCTGAGTGCATTATTAGGTGCGCTTTCGCTTATCAGCTATGCGTTTTTGTATACACCATTGAAACGCGTTTCGTCAGTGGCTGTTTTCGTTGGTGCATTTCCGGGCGCCATGCCTACCCTGATCGGTGGCGCAGCAGCAACCGGAAGCATTACCGATGTAGCCATCTTGTTATTCTGTATTCAGTTTGTGTGGCAGTTCCCACATTTTTGGAGCATCGCCTGGGTGGCATGTGAAGATTACGCGAAAGCAGGTTTTCATTTATTGCCAACAACACAAGGCAGATCAAGATCATCTGCAACGCATATCGTGATCTATACGGTATTATTGATACCGGTTAGTATGTTATTATATTTTCTGGGATACACAGGCTGGATATCTGCGATCATCGTATTGCTGGCCGGGCTGTACTTTTTATACCAGTCGATCGTATTATACAGATCAGTTGACACTAAAGATGCTAGAAGTTTAATGTTTGGTTCATTCTTGTATCTGCCGGTGGTGATGATCGCTTTATTAATGGATAAATTATAATAGGTAAATAACAACATGGCATTATCAATACATAAGAGATTCATTGTGCATCCATATAAATTCAATATGTGGATTGGCATTGTGTCTATGGTAATGGTGTTTGCCGCATTTACCAGTGCATATGTAGTAAAAAAAGGGGATACCAGTACCTGGAAAGACATTGTGCTCCCGCAAATTTTTACAACAAGCACTATTGTGATCGTTATCAGTAGTGTATTCATGCACGCAGCCTATCTTGCATTCAGGAAAGGAAACCTGCAGGTTTATCGCGGTTGTATCACACTTGCGTTTTTGACCGGATTGGCCTTTTTAACTATGCAGATCCAAGGTTGGAATCTGCTGGTATCTGAAGGCATCTCGCTTTCAGGCAATGTAGCCGGAAGCTTTATTTACGTGATTTCCGGTACGCATTTTCTGCATGTGGCCGGAGGGGTGATCGCCTTATTGGTGTTTGCGATCAAATCGGTAACGCGGTTTAATACCGCCAATATCGCCGAGCTGCAGAAATATCAGATCAATGTGGAAGTAATGACCACCTATTGGCATTTTGTCGATTTTTTGTGGGTCTATTTATATTTTTTCTTTTTATTAAACAGATAAAACCTGATTATCTTGGAAGCAGTAGCAAATACTAATGCAAAGGAACTATGGTCTGGTGGTGACTCCCCGTTTAAGTTGAGTTACGGCAAGATCATGATGTGGTATTTCCTCATCAGCGATACCTTTACTTTCGCAGGACTCCTGATCTCCTACGGCGCTATTCGTTCAAGTCAGCCAAAGCATGACGAACTCAATCCATTGAGTTGGCCTGATCCGAACCATGTGTTCAACGCCGGTCCCGGATTTCATCATGCACCACTGGTGTTCGTTACCTTCATGACCTTTACACTCATCCTGAGTTCTGTTACCATGGTGCGTGCCGTGCAGGAAGGTCACTATATGAACCGTGCAGGTGTGTTGAAATGGATGGCATTGACCATTATTGGTGGTTTGGTGTTCGTATTAAGTCAGGCTTGGGAGTGGACGCACCTGAT
>JAYRVB010000322.1:0-1941 GCA_041918775.1 Chitinophagales bacterium | reverse complement strand
GCACCTCTTAAATTGGTTGTATGGCGAGCGAAGAAAAGAAATTATACCTCATTGATGCATTTGCGATAATATTTCGTGCATATTTTGCTTTTGCGCGCAATCCACTGATCAATTCGAAAGGACAAAATGTGTCGGCGATATCGGGTTTTGTGAACACGATGTATGATCTGATGAAGAACACGAATTCTACGCACATCGCTGTGTGTTTTGATTCGCCGGAAACTTCTTTGCGCGATGAATTGTATGCCGAATACAAAGCAAACCGTGAGGAAGCGCCAGAGGATATCAAATTTGCTGTACCATATATCAAGGAGATCGTTAAAGCCTTTCATGTGCCGATCATTGAAAAGGCCGGATACGAGGCTGACGACATCATTGGCACGCTCGCAAAAAAGGCAAAAGCTGCCGGTTATGAGGTGTATATGGTGACCATGGATAAGGATTATGGACAGTTAATGGAAGAAGGCATTTTCATGTATCGCCCAAGTTATACCGGAAAAGGTTTTGATACTTTAAGTGTGCAGGATATTCTGGAAAAATGGGAGATCGAAAAACCGGAGCAGGTGATCGATATTCTTGGATTGATGGGTGATGCGGTGGATAATATTCCGGGTGTGCCGGGTGTTGGCGAAAAAACAGCAAAAAAACTCGTGCAGGAATTTGGCAGTGTGGAGGGCTTGTATGAAAACACCGATAAACTAAAAGGTAAACTACAGGAGAATGTAGTGAACAACAAGGACCAGGCATTCCTCAGCAAAAAACTGGCTACCATTATGTTGGATGTTCCGATTGCTTTTGAGGAAGATAAACTGATCATAGAAGAACCGGATAAAGAAAAGCTGTCTGTTATTTTTCAGGAGCTTGAATTCCGACAATTAGGCAAGCGTATCTTAGGTGATGACTATTCCGCGAATGTGGAAAAGAAAGGCGAACAACTCGATCTGTTCGGCAACCCCATCGCTTCTTCGCCCACTTCTGCCAATGCGACGCGTGAAAGTCGCGAGCATGTGGTGGCCGGTAAACACGCCGGCAATGTTGACCACAACTATCAACTCACCGATACACCGGAAAAAAGAGCGGCATTGATCGCTGCACTGACCAAACAAAAAGTGTTCTGTTTTGATACAGAAACCACCGGTATCGATGCAAACACGGCAGAGCTGGTAGGATTGGCATTTAGTTTTCAAAAACATGCCGGCTATTATGTGCCCATCCCGGCAAATAAAAAAGAAGCTTCGGCGATACTGGAAGAATTCCGACCATTATTGCAAAGCAAGCAGCATATCAAGGTTGCACAAAACCTTAAATATGATTTTCTGGTGCTCAAGTGGCATGGCATCGAAGTGAGCGGCCCCTTTGAAGACAGCATGATCGCACATTATCTGCTCGAGCCGGAATTGCGCCATAACATGGATTACCTGGCAGAGAATTACCTGGGCTATACACCGATCTCTATCGAAACGCTGATCGGCAAAAAAGGGAAAAATCAACTCAGCATGCGCGACGCACCTGTAGACAAAGTATGCGAATACTCTGCAGAAGATGCTGATATTACCCTGCAACTGCATGAAACTTTTGCGCCGATGCTCCACAAAGAGTCCTTGCAAAAGCTCTATGCCGAAGTGGAGATCCCACTGATCACAGTACTCGCTGAAATGGAATACGAAGGCATAAACCTTGATGTTCCTTTCCTTTCGGATTACAGCACCTTACTGGAAACCGACCTGCGAAAAATTGAGAAGGAAATATATCAACTGGCAGGCGTGCAGTTTAATATAGACTCGCCGAAACAATTGGGAGATGTACTCTTTCTAAAATTAAAGATCCCGTATGAGGGACAAAAAACAAAAACAGGACAATACTCTACGGGCGAGGATATTTTGTCGCGACTGGCGCATCAACACCCTATAGCCAATCTCATTCTGGATTATCGCGAGCTGG
>JAYRVB010000321.1:0-9278 GCA_041918775.1 Chitinophagales bacterium | reverse complement strand
TTTTCTGCCTGATCAGGTTGGGCTACTGTTTTTTGAAAGGCCAGCGATTCGGCTTCCCTGAAGATCTGCGCTGCGCGCAGTGTATCATTGATTCGCGCAAAAGCAAGGTACTGTATCCGTGAGTGTAAATCTGTGCTGTCGTTTTTGATCACCATCCACATATCATTGTAGGCAGCCATGCGCATCTGATCTGTGCCGATGCGTAACCGGAGGTCTGCGCGATGTGCAAGCCATTGTGTGTTCGTGCTATCCAGAGTAACCGCCCGATCAAGATCCTGTAAAATGCTGTCGATGGGAATATCCGGCAGACTTTCCAATACACTGGCTCGCGCACCATAATAATTTGGATAGTTTGGATCTGCTGTAATAAGTAAAGTAAGTGCCTGAATCGCTTTTTGTGGATCAGAACGTTCAACGGCATCGTAATAGGCTACCAGATATTGTTTGATCTGCGGGGTCATTTGCTGTTGCACCTGACCGTATGCCTGCAGTGCACAAAACATTGCACCTGTGATCAATAGCTTTCTCATGGAACAGGACCTATTTATATGCGAATTTAGAAGGAATTTCGGATTCAGGATCATTCATTAACTTTACCTATACATTCACTCCACATCAATGAACAGATTTGCCATCGCTTGTGCGTTCATGGGCAGCTTTGCCCTGCAGGCTCAACAAGCACCTTTTTGCGGTACCGATGAAGTGCGAAAACAAGCCATCGCGGAACATCCCGAAATATTGGAAAAGGAAAAACAGTTTGAGGCATTCGCCATGCAGCGACTCACAGATATTGCGCGCATTGAAGGCAGCACACTGGTAATTCCGGTGGTGTTTCATGTGATACATGATTACGGTCCGGAAAATATCAGTGATGCTCAGATATATGATGCGATCGAAAAGATCAATGCAGACTTTAATGCGACCAATACTGATTTTATCAATACCATACCTGAATTTCAGGGGATAGCAGCCAACTGTCAGATCGAATTTCGCCTTGCACAAAAAGAATTAAGCGGGGGATGTACCAATGGGATCACCCGTACACCTTCATTGCGTACCTATAATGGATCTGATTATGCAAAGTTGGATGGCTGGCAGTCGGGAAAATATTTAAATATCTGGGTGACAAAATCATTGCCTGCCGGAACTGCAGCATATGCATATTATCCTACCAGCATTGTTGGTATCATGCACACCGTTGATGGTATCATTTGTCGTTATGATTATGTAGGAACGATCGGCACAGCAGGCACCTATGCCACGCACGTTTTGTCGCATGAAATCGGACACTACCTCAATTTACAACATGTATGGGGTAACAGCAATGCACCCGGTGTAGCCTGCGGCGATGATATGGTGCCGGATACACCGATGACGGAAGGCTGGACCTCCTGTAATATTGCCGGTAATACTTGTGGAGGGATAGTAGATAATGTACAAAACCACATGGAATATTCTTATTGCAGCACGATGTTCAGTACCGGTCAGAAGAACAGAATGTATGCCGCATTGGAAAGTGAAGATGCCATGCGCAATAATTTGTGGACTGAAGAGAATTTAATGCTCACCGGTACACAGGATGGATATGTAAGCGGACCATGTGCGCCTAATGCAGATTTTTATACCACGCAGCGATATATATGTGCAGGAGAAACCATCACCTTTCAGGATGTCAGTTATACAGGCACCGTAGAAACACGCAACTGGAGTTTTGAAGGAGGAAGTCCGGCAACTTCCACGGATGCTGCACCGGCAGTTACCTATAGTGTACCCGGATGGTATAAAGTTACACTTACCGTTGGTAACGGAATTGGAAGTGATACACAGGAAGTAACGAATTATATTCATGTGGCACATGCGAATGCTACACGCGACAGAAATTATTACGATAATTTCGGTGATGGAGATTCTGCGTATGCAAACTGGGTGCTGTATAACAAATATCCGGATGCTTATGAATGGAAATGGAGAAGCACCAATGGGTATTGGAATTCTCCCTGTATCTGGTTAAACAGCAACCATGCACCTGATCTCGAATCTGACGCTATCATTTCACCGGCATACGATCTGTCGGATGGCTTGGCCAATTCTTTATATTTTAAATACAGTACTACTTCTGATGGATTGGACGCAGGTGATTATACCATGTCGTTGAAATTGTATTATAGTATTACCTGTGGCGACACATGGATATCGATGGGAAAAATTACCGGTGAGGACCTCATCACCAGTTATGGGGGCAGCTCAGAATTCTATCCGCAGTTTCCTGATCAATGGAAAGCAGCTATTTTTAATTTACCTGAGAACAGCAAAGATGAACACGTGCAATTTAAATTAGAGTTTGTATCCAATTGGTACAGCAACAATATTTTTATTGACGATTTTAATTTCACTTCGCCGGCGCTTGATATCACTAATCCGGAATCACCAATTTCCATGGTGGTTTTTCCTAATCCGGTAGACAATGCAGCGCATGCACAGGTGCAATATCATCAATCCACTCAGGGAAATATGCACATGCAGATCACTGATATGAGTGGTCGTGTCATACATACCCTTGAACTGGGTGAACGTGCAGCAGGTAGTTACACCATCGACCTTACAGAACAACATATTCAGTTGCCTTCGGGATGTTATTTTGTGCAGTTAAGTGATGGCCGCACTGCAGTGACCAGCCGCCTGGTGATCCTTTGATTGATAGTTACAATTGAAAACTCAGGGTGGCGTCCCGGTAGTTGATGATCATGCCATATTTGCGGAGTACATCCCCGCCCAAAATAGCAATGACCGGATCGAGTCGCGCCTCTGCGTATGCCTGATTGACCACACTCAGATCCAATAAAGCAAATGATATGGGTTTGAGGTGATGTTTTCCGATGCGGATATTGCGCAACCTCACGAATCCGGCATTAGGTATTTGCGCACCCAATCCGGTAGTTTGATGGTCTGTTATGATGCGAAACGCATTCGGAAAATGGAAATTGGCATAGGCCGCATCTATCACACTTTTACTCGCACCCGTATCGATCAAAAATCGCACGGATTTCCGTTGAATTTTTCCTTCCACAAAGATGTGATATCCCTTTGGTGGAATTTGTGCAATGTGTATGGAAGTGCTTACGAGTGGCATAGGAAATAAAAACCGCAAGCCGTGTGGACTTGCGGTTTCAGGAATAGTTATGTTCAATGATCAGGATGCAGCAGCATTCATGCGGTCTAATACGTCCATTACTTCACGCACGGCGGTGGCAGATGAATTGAGTAATGCCATTTCAGCAGCATCCAGTTTTAATTCAATGATCTCTTCGATACCGTTTTTACCGAGCTTACAAGGTACACCCAGGTAAATATCTTTGATACCGTATTGACCGGTCAACCAGGCACATACAGGGAAAATGCGCTTCTCGTTCTTCACAATGGCTTCTACCATTTGTGCAGCAGCAGCTCCCGGAGCATACCAGGCCGATGTGCCCAGCAGGTTAACGATCTCACCACCACCTACTTTGGTGCGTTGCACAATGGCGTTGAGTGTTTCAGTATCGATCAGTTCGGTTACAGGGATACCGCTCACTGTGGTATATCGCGGAAGTGGAACCATGGTATCTCCGTGACCACCCAGTAAAAGGGCCTGAATATCTTTAGGTGATACGTGCAATGCATCCGCCAGGAAAGCGCGGTAACGAGCAGTATCCAGGATACCGGCCATACCGAATACACGGCTGCTGTCCACTTTAGCGGTCAGGTAAGCACAATAGGTCATCACATCCAATGGGTTGGATACCACGATAATGATGGCATTTGGCGAATATTTGATCACCTGCTCAGTTACCGATTTAACGATACCGGCATTAACACTGATCAGGTCATCGCGACTCATCCCCGGTTTGCGTGGCAGTCCGGAAGTGATCACAACAACATCAGAATCGGCGGTGCGACTGTAATCGTTGGTTACACCGGTTACTTTCGTGCTGTAGTTATCGATCGGCGCCTGTTGCCAGGTGTCGAGGCTCTTGCCTTCAGCAGTGCCTTCCTTGATGTCAAGCACCACAATTTCATTCAAAAAGTCGCGGTGGGCGAGAACATTCGCCACAGTGGATCCCACATTGCCCGCACCTATAACGGTAACTTTGCTCATGGTAATGTCATTTTAAGCCTTTTAGAACCCAAAGGCGGTGCAAAATTAGGCCATTTTGACCGATTCAGGGAGATGTGCATAAACTTTGCTGTAACTATTTCGTTACGTCATTTAACTTTACACAATAATTCCACATCAAAGTATGCGTAAATTAACTTTACTAGTAACCCTGGTCGCGGCAATGTCTGCTGTCACTGCGCAAACTCCGGCATCCGGATATTGCGGCACACAACAAACAGAAGACGACCTGGCTTGGTTACGCGCGTTTCAGGCGAGTTATGTGCCGGGTGAAGATAACCGGGGAGGCTCAACCTATTACATCCCGACCAAAGTGCATATCGTGGGCACGGATGAAGGTTCAGGCTATTATAACCTCAATTACCTCTATCAGGCCTTCTGCGAACTCAATGAACGCTTTTTGGAAACAGGTTTTCATTATTACATCTTCGGCGACATCAATTATATCGACAATACCGACTTCTACGAACACAACTGGATGGACGGAAGCGATATGATGGATGAAAACAACGTGAACGATGTGTTGAACGTGTATTTCGTGTCTGATCCTGCCGGAAACTGCGGTTATTTCAGCCCTTCTGATGATGGGGTTGCCGTAGCAAAATCCTGCGCTATGCCAAATGGTACAACCATTGCACATGAATTCGGACACTTCTTTAGCCTCCCACATACCTTCTATGGTTGGGAGTGGGGTACCCCCGACGATGAAGACCAGGAATGGGTAAATGGTGATAATTGCAACTCATCAGCAGATGGATTCTGCGATACGCCACCTGATTACCTTCCATACCGCTGGAATTGCCCCGGCCCTGAACAAACAGACCCATGGGGTGAAACTTTCTATTCTGATGGCACCTTGTATATGTCTTATTCCAACGACGAATGCACGAGCCGCTTCTCTGAGGAACAAATGGAGGCCATGCGTGCAAATTTGCTTGGCCCACGCAACGACTTTTTAGATTGGCCTGATCCAGCATTTGCAGAGATCACCGGAACATCTACACTGATCTCTCCTCCGGATCTGGCTACCGGTATCTATTTTAATTATGCCGTACTGGAATGGACTGCAGCACCCGGTGCAACACAATACCATGTGCAATTAGCATTCAGTCCAAGTTTTTCAGCTATCGCTGCTGACCTCATCACCACTGAAACCTCAGCTACATTTACTGAGCTGATCGGTGATAAAAAATATTTCTGGAGAGTAAGACCACTCGCTCCGGCCAATACCTGCGCCGAACCTTCAACAGCTATTTCTTTCACCACCGGAAATGTGATGTGGAGTGATGTGATAGCAGGTGATTTATTTAATACCTTATCCGTTTATCCTAACCCGGCAAAAGAAAATGCCAGCGTAAGTGTACAATTCACTATGTCGCAAAGTGCTGACGTTACTTTGAGCTGGTTCGACCTGACCGGAAAAATGATTCAAAGCGAAATTGTGGCAGGCCTTAGCGGTGCAAATACCGTTTCTCTTGCTACACCAAATGCTGCCGATGGATTATATATGTTGCAAATAGCAGCAGGAAATACCGTTGAAAATGTAGCGGTATTTGTTGGAGAATAAATGAACTCGTATACATACGAAAAATAGGCCGTCTCACAAGGATGGCCTATTTTCATTTAACGATGCCCCAGCCTCCGGGTCATTTTACCTGCACCCGTAATACTTTTGTTGTTTTCTTCGAAACGATGAATCGCGCGTCTTGTCGCAATCCAGGCACCCAGAGGATATGTTCACCACTGCATAATACAACAGCGCGCTCCTTATCGAGCAAATGATATTTTGCATCTGTAAACAGATCGCTGAGTTTTTTCTTGCCCGGTTTATTGGTACCTGATTTATATACACCATAAGGATACATATAATCTCCTTTTTGCCAGGGGCGTATCATCAATGGCCATTGTAATAACGCCAAATCAAATTGCGCCATATCCGCTGCGGTGTCCAGCGACATTCCCGATGCAAAAGGTAGCGTGCGGAATTGCAGGGTGAATGGTCCTGCATGTATACTTGTTACATCAGTATCAATATATTGAGTTTGAATGGCAGAAGCTTCCTGATGCACTAAAATAAATTCGGTTCGTGTAGTGATCAATCGATAATCAACACTCAGAAATTGTTTGCCGGAATGACCGGCTGCACGCAGGATCTGTTTACATTGCTCTGCCTGAAATCCATAAGGGCCCAACCAGTGATAGAGTAGGGTAGCAGCTGCTGGATGCGCACACAATGGCTTCTGCAATACGTGCATGGTGTCACCGATCTGTCTGACCCATTTTGATAATAACTGATCCACTCTTTCCTGCATCAGAACAGCTGCTTCACGAAAGTGTATTGCATTCTCCTGCATGGTGTGCGTGAAGGCCGGATTTATTTTTTCCAGTTGCGGGATCACGGCATGTCTGAAGTGATTGCGTGTGATTTGCGTATCGCTATTGGTACTGTCCTCAACAAACGGAATCTGGTGCGTACGCGCATAGGTATATATCTCCTGCCGTGTAGCAAATAATAAGGGCCTGATGACATGACCGTTTCGTACCGGTATACCGCCCATACCTTTCACGCCTGTACCTCGTGTAAGATGCATCAACATGGTTTCCGCATCATCATCGGCGTGGTGTCCGGTTGCGATGAAGTCATAGCCTTCCTGCTGACGTATGGATTCCAGCCAGGTGTAGCGAAGTGCACGTGCTGCTGTTTCAATGGAAATTCCATGTGCAGCTGCATAGGCACGTGTATCTCTTTGAGTGCTGTATACGGGGGTCAGTGAAACTTTGGCTTGTTCCTCCACAAAAAGCTGATCGCGGTCTGCTTCTTTCTCGCGTAAACCAAAATGCATGTGCGCAATGCCGATCACACAATCGGTGCGTTTGAAGAGATCCCACATCACCATGCTATCCACGCCACCGCTTACCGCCAGTAATACCTTTGCACCGGGAAACCACAATTGATCAGCCTGATGATGTTCGAGAAAGCGTTCAAAGGATAGCATAGGCGTCAGTCGTCGGCAATGCCCAGTTTAAAATTCAATGCTGCATTTTGTAATTCAGCCAGTGCATGTTGATCCTGTTGCTGTTTGGCTATATCGATACCGGTATGGTAAGTCCGCTCCGCATCTTCAGGTCGATTTAAACGGATATACAGCTTCGCCAAATGGTAATAAGTGCCTACATAATCCGGATGCTTTTCCGCCAGGCCTTCAAAATATTGCAGTCCCGTCTCCGGAGCACCACTTTTGATGTATTCGAGGGCTAAGGCATATTGAATGAAGGGGTCGTTGGGACTATCTTGTAAAAAGCTTAATAATTGAGGTATTCTATCCATGGCATGCGGCAACTTTAAACAACAAAGATAACCCGCTGTTGGTGTTTTTGGGGTGTGGACAGCTTGTGTGTGAGATATTGCATTTTGTGCATGCTTTTAGCCGTTATGCCCTATCTTTGCAGTCCCAAATAGCAATTTATCGCATGAAATTACTTGTTTGCATCAGTAAAGCCCCTGACACCACGTCGAAAGTGGCTTTTACCGATAATTCCACGCGCTTCAATGAGAATGGCGTACAGTTCATCATCAATCCATACGATGAATGGTATGCCCTGGTGCGTGCCCTCGAATTGAAAGAGACGCTGGGTGGCACTGTTACCGTGATCAATGTGGGAAAAGCCGATAATGAGCAGATCATCCGCAAGGCCCTCGCCTTAGGTGCTGATGATGCGGTACGTATCGACCTGGATCCGGCAGATGCCTGGCAGGTGGCCGCCAATATCGCCGATTATGCCAAAACCGGAGGCTTTGATATCATTTTTACCGGAAAGGAAACCATTGATTACAATGGAGGTGTCGTGGGCGGTATGATCGCTGAATTGCTTGATATGCCTTACGTTGTGCTGGCTGCTAAACTGGATGTGGATGGTACCGCACTCAATATCGCTCAGGAAATGGAAGGTGTGAAACAAACAGTGCGCGTAAACATGCCCTGTGTGGTTTCCGCGCAGAAGGGTATGGCTGAAGCACGCATTCCGAACATGCGCGGAATTTTAGCTTCTAAGACCAAACCAGTACAGGTGATCACCCCCGGTGTTACTCAGGTACAGAGTGCGGTGAAAGTGTTTTCCATGCCGGCAGAAAAAACAGGTTGCAAAATGATCAGCCCTGAGCAAGCCGCCGACCTCGTGCAATTGTTGCACAACGAAGCCAAAGTAATTTAATGAACTCCTGAAAGATCGATGATATGCATTTAGTTCTTGTTGAAATAGCCAATGGCAAAGTAAAAAAAGCTTCTCTGGAAGCAGTGGGATTTGCAGCTGCAATGGGCCCTGCTACCGCATTGGTATTAGGACCTGCAGATACTGCTGAACTCAGCGCCCTCGGACGCTATGGCGTGCAAAAAGTGTTGCATGTGGCTGACGCCAGATTGCAAACCGTATATAGTAAAGCGTATTCAAAAGCGATCGCAGCTGCAGCCGGTGCTATACAGGCTGAAACGATCGTGATGTCGCATAATAGCACCGGTAAAATGGTAGCACCACGTGTTGCCGTTCGCTTACAGGCTGCTTTATATCCCGGTGTGAATGAATTACCAAGTGGTGATACAGTACGTAAAGCGGTATTTTCCGGTAAAGCATTTGCTGATCTGCAGTTGCAGGCCGGTAAAAAAGTGATCACCCTCAACCCGAACAGCTTTAAACCAACTACTACAGATGGGGCTGCAACTGTGGAGCCATTCGCGGTGGAATTGACCGATAGCGATTTCGATTATACCGTGACCGGTGTAGAAGACGAAGCAGGCGGACATGTGCCGCTGCCGGAAGCAGAGATCGTGGTATCCGGTGGTCGCGGACTTAAAGGTCCGGAACATTGGGGTATCGTTGAAGACCTCGCAAAAGCACTGGGTGCAGCAACAGCATGTTCGCGACCAGTGGCAGATATCGGATGGCGTCCGCATCATGAGCATGTGGGACAGACCGGTATCACGATCAAGCCGACCTTATATATCGCTGTAGGTATTTCAGGAGCCATACAACATCTTGCCGGTGTGAACCAAAGTAAGGTGATCGTGGTGATCAATAAAGATCCGGAAGCACCATTTTTTAAAGCCGCAGATTACGGGATCGTTGGTGA
>JAYRVB010000320.1:0-3885 GCA_041918775.1 Chitinophagales bacterium | reverse complement strand
TATTATATACACCACCGCTTGCATTAAAACTTTCGTAGCGGTTAATGAATAAACTGTTGTCCAATTGACTCGTTACGTAATCGCTGCTGAACGTGAGGCGATACGGACGGATATGTGAGGATTTGAATTTTTGTCCGGTATTGATGTTTTGCTGTTCGGGGCTGTTCGATACATCGAGTGCTACCGGTTCGGTAAGGAGTTGTGTTTCGGGTTCCGGTTCAGGGAAATCAGTTTGAAAATACATGCCTTCATCGATCACCTTTTTTACGGTATCGGTTTCGGTGATGATGGTTTGGGTGGTGATACGTGAGCTGCTGTCCTTTTCATTTATGGTCATCACCACCGCGTCATCCTTTTTCTTCAAATTGATGAAATCCCGGAAGGTAGTATTATTTAATTGTTGCTGTTTTATACTGCCAATATCTGCAGGCGTATCGCCGAGATAAAACACATTGCGTTTATTTTCTTTGAACACCTCTACCATCCGACCCGTCTTCCAAACGATATCATGTTCTATGATATTGGTAGCGTAATTGGAAACAGGGAACACATAAGCGGTATCGCGATAGATATCAGCAAGCACCACCGAATCGTATTGCGGGAACTGACTCAGGTCTTTATATGCATATAGCGGATTGGTAACAATAGAATCGGGATAGAACACCAATGTATCAGTATGGTCATATAAACTATCCAGATAACCGCCAAATCGGTTTACGATGCCATTCTGGTCGCTGAGGTAACAAAAGTGCTTTGCATCAAATTGCAGCGGCGCATTTTCACTGATGCGTCGTGTATGGGTGATCTTGATGAGGTTCTTTGATTTTTTGTTGTAGTCGTAAAAATAAAGATCCATATTGCCGACCGGTAAAATACTGTCGATGGCACGGGTGTTATACAAACTATCTATATCTCTGTTGGAAGAAAATATCACACCTTCATATCCATTGTTCAGTTGCACATATACAGGCTCCAGATCATCAAAATAATCGTTGGTCAATTGCTCAACGCGATCATTGGTCAGCGTGTACATATACAGATCGCTTTGTCCGTTATTGACCACACTCATGATCAGTTTATTCGGGACTTTGGCAAAATTGATACTGAGTATCTTTTGAAAACGCGTAAGTTCTTTGGTTTCCTTTTCCTTTTTTTCTGTATCGTAAGTGGTGACAAAATTCTTGTAGCGTTTTTCATACACGATGGCGAGTTTTTTACCATCGGGGCTCCACGCCAACAGTGGATTACTCAGGTCGGTGGCCAGGGTGCGTGTCTTCAAACCGCCGCGTTTGATCTTATCGCGATCCTTGCTGTCGGTTTTTTGCATATATACCTTGAACTTACCATGATCATCCACTGCATAGGCAATATGTTCGCCATCCGGACTAACAGATAACTGATGATACTGCACATCCTTGCGTTCTTTGCGCGGGATCATGTTGGCTTGTGCCGGTTGTACTTTGTCGGCAGATTCTTTTTGGTATTTCGTCAGGAAGTACCCATACCATGCATCGATGGTACCGTTTACTCCGGTGCCTAATACAAAGAGAAATCCGTTTTCAATGCTTCTGTTGATGCGGATGAGGTACAACAAATTTGGTATGGTGGCTTCCCCATAGCTTTCTGCGATATAGTACCATAAGGCATGGCCTGCAAAACGCGCATCTTCGCCGGTGAGTTTATTGAATTTCTTATATCTGCCCGATAAAATACCATCGCGCAATTGGTTATCCAATTCGGTATTCCATTCTTCGCCGATATAGGAAACCAGGCCTTCAGTAAACCACTCGGGTAAATTGAGGAGCACCGCATTCTGGACGATCTCCTGCAGATTACCACCGAAGATCATACTATTGATCAACACGCGGCCTATACCTTCTCTGATCTGTTTCCGCAAATGCTGGTGGTCGCCATCAAAGTAAACGAATACCTTATTGCCAATGATCTTGGTTTGTCCGCCGATATTGTATTGTTCCTCGGCACCGATAGCGAAATTGCTTTGATTGTAGTCGGAGATCGTATTGTAAACAATGATCTCCGGCTTGCTATTGAGTTTGTAGTCGAGCAGGTCTTCTATCTGTGCGAGATCGGCCTCTGCGATCTGCGCAGTGAACTTGCCCAGATTTACCCCGCCGGCACTGAAATACACGTCGAAATGATCGCCTTCGTAATACTGCCAGGTGAAGTCCTTATACTGCACCCGGTTTTGTCCAAACTGCACCTGTGTGCCCTGGGCAAAAAGGGAGCCTGCGGACATTACACCAATGACCGCCAAGGCAATAACCAGCCTGATTCCGGAACCTGTCAACATGCGCAGAGCCATCATCACATATGCAAAATACGTAGATTTATCATTAAGTTCGCTCGGTTTGGCAAAATTTTACAAAATAACGCATTTCTGATGGCCAGTATTGTCGGCTTTACTTTTAACCCGTTCTACGAAAATACCTATCTGATTTACGATAGAACAGGGCAATGTGTGATCGTTGACCCGGGTTGTTACGAGCAGGAAGAGGAGGAGGCCCTGGCAGATGCCATCCGCCGGAAAGCCCTGAAGCCCGTGCTTTTATTGAATACCCACTGCCATGTTGACCATGTGCTGGGCAACAAATTCGTAATGGACACCTGGAAAGTGCCGCTGGTGATGCATAAGGGCGAATTGCCGGTGTTGCAGGAGGTGGTCAACTATGCGCCTACCCTCGGACTTTACTACAAGCCCTCACCCGACCCAACCCGTTTTGTAGATGAAGGGGACGTGATCAGTTTCGGAGAAACACAATTGAAGGTGTTATATGCACCCGGTCATTCGCCGGCCAGTATTTGTTTTTATGCGGAAAAAGATGGCTTTATTGTGAGCGGAGATGTGCTGTTTCACAATTCCGTAGGGCGCACTGATCTGCCGGGGGGCAATGCCCAAACCTTGTTTCAATCGATCCAGGATAAACTCCTGACCCTCCCGGATGCCACTAAGGTTTATGCCGGTCACATGCAGGCCACCACCATTGGTCGTGAGCGTACGCAAAATCCATTTTTGCAGGTGTCGGCGAACGATTGGTAAAGGTGATCAGACTTCCTAAAAACAGCGCAATTTTCATGATTTACCAATAGGTAAATAACGCTGCAATTCACTCTTGTAGGTTTCACCGATGGGAATAGCGGTTTTTCCGATCAAAATGCGGTTGTGTTCGATGGCCGTGATCTTCTCTGTTGCCACGATAAAGGATTTATGTACCCGAAGAAATGCCGGCGGAAACAGGGTACCGGTAAAACTACGCAAGCTCTGAAGGGTCATGATCTTTTCCTGCGCGGTATGCACGGTGATGTAATCGCGAAAGCTTTCCAGATAAATGATGTCTTCCAGATTTACACGTATGAGTTTGTGCTCTGAACGAATAAAGAGGTGAGGTTTGCCGGCCAGTTGTTGTGCCGGGTTTTTTCGCTGCTGATATTTTTCAATGGCCAGGGCAAATCGGTCATAGGTGATGGGCTTTAATAAATAGTCAACCACATCTAATTCGAATCCCTGCACAGCATAATCGGGGTAGGCGGTAGTTACGATTACGGCACAGGAATCTTTGATTATGCGCATCAATTGTATACCGGTGAGTTCAGGCATTTGGATGTCGAGCAAAAGCAGATCCGGTTTTGTTTCCTGAATACAGGTAAGCGCAGCAAATGGATCTGTGGTTGCGAGTATACAGGATAAATTTGGCGTGCGCTCAACATAAGTGTTCAGCAATTTTACCGCCAGGGGTTCATCATCGAGTATGCAGACCTTAATGTGCATTTTGCAGGAGTAAGGATATACGAAATTCGTTGTTTTCGTTTGAAATGTGCAAGGTATGGCTATTGGTGAATAGCGCCTGCAGCCTGTCACGCATATTT
>JAYRVB010000319.1:0-1850 GCA_041918775.1 Chitinophagales bacterium | reverse complement strand
ATGCGCCTGTGCCTTCTGCAGATTCAATTGCCTTTTTTCCGTATGGTCGGTGATCAATGGTGTGATCTTATGTACGCCGAGTTCAGTCAATTTCTCTAAAACGAATTGAAACCTGTCGGCATTGTGCAAAACACCTAAAGCCACATGAATCGGTGCGCCACTGCGTGCATGCAATGTGCGGGTGTCGATGCGTACGCGACATTGTTTTTTATCCTGATGGATCAGCGTGCAGGTACCCGTTGTGCCTTTACCATTGGTAAATCGCATCGTGCTTCCTATGGAGGCACGCACAACGTGTACTACATGATGCATTTCTGCTTCAGACAATATATGCTCATCAGCTTCTGTAAGTTCCGGTATCCAGACACAATGCATATCAGGTATTTAATTCAGCCCTAATCCGTAACGCAATCCAATTTCATGACCTCCCGGTGCCTGTGCAAGTTGCAAGGCGGTATCGTGGGTATAACCATAGCCAATCTGAATATTTCCCGCCAGTTGCCAGCGAACACCAAGTGTATATGCGCCTGCGTTTCGATATCCAAGATCTGCCTGCAGTTTATCTGCATATCTGGCATGTGCCTGTATATACACGATCACCGGACTACCATCTGCCATGCGATAGGTAAATCCGGGCATGATGTCCCACAGATCATTTACCTCATAGATATATAAACCGGTGGCCAGTATAGTAAATGCAGGATCGATAAACATATCTGTAGGTGTGGCTTCCGATATCATATTTTGTGTGCTGATGCCGAAATATCCTTTTGGATGTGTAAACGCCAAACCGGCAGAAATATCCATACCGGAACGCGAAATATTTTCCTGCAAAACAGGATCACCGGGTGTATTGGAATGTAGTTTACTCACGCTGATATTTTGCTGCTGCCAGTGTGCACCTAATCCGGCAACAAGTGTTCCTTCACCCATGGTGTGGTGATAGGCATATTGCAGATCAACACCGGTCAGATCACTGCTGCCAAATACATCACGCATCACCAATAAGCCTCCGCTATGGGCTTCATATCTGTAAGCACCTGCTATCGCCATGAGCGTGGGAGCTCCTTCAAGGCCTACCCATTGCATGCCATATTGCGCTTGTGCCGAAACACCTGCGGCCATACCCTGTAAAGCAGGATTGAGATGTGCAGGCATGACATCCTGTTGCACAAAAAGACCTATTTGTGCCCGAAGTGAAGCACAACTACTAATAATCATGATGATCAACAGATACTTCCTCATCTCAGTATGGTCACTGTGCCGCGCAAGGTTAATTTTTGTTGCTGATCTGTATAAGATAATACATACACATATACACCATCGGGCAGATCCTTATTATCCGATGCATTGGTGCCATCCCAGTTACTATCATAACCCTGCGCATAATATACTTGTGCTCCCCATCGATCGTATACCGTTAAGGTATTATCCGGAAAATCGATCAGACAATTCATCACCCATTGATCATTGAATCCATCACCATTGGGTGTGAACACATCAGGTATGATCGGCTTTTCACAAGTGGCCTGCGCCCGCGCTAGGTATCCTGCACAGCAGCATAAGGCGATCAATACAATTTTTAGATGCATGTGTACTTGTACTTATTTTTTGCGAATGATCGCTACAGGTCTGAAACCAATATAGGGCGAAGCTGTGGTGATACCCTTGTATGGGTCAGGGCCGTCGATGCGAATGGCGGGCTCCTCACTTTCCCAACTGCCGCCTTTATGTGCTCCGTGTTCGCGTAACATCTCTGCGGCGTTTCCGCTCATATTGAATAATCCGTAAGGATTGGTATCAAAGGATAGTATTGGCGATAAGGTATAATCGCACACCGTACCTTTTTT
>JAYRVB010000318.1:0-3034 GCA_041918775.1 Chitinophagales bacterium | reverse complement strand
AGCGAATTCAAAACAGCTGTCGTGTAACGTAGTACTAGTCATTCGAGTTTCCAAGTCAATCAAGAAAAAGGTTGCATGAACAACCGCAGATGCCGATTATGCTGCTATTGTCAGATCCGATTGCATTATGTAATTTCGTTGTTATGCGTATGCGAACGTTTCTCCTTTTCCTGTGTCTATCCAAACTGGCAGATGCGCAACAGATACAAACATTGTATCTGCTGCCGGGACAGGGTTCCGATCATCGCATTTATAGTCACACCACCTTTCCTGAAGGCGTAGATACCGTACATCTGCATTTTATCATGCCGCTGGAAAACGAATCCATGCATGCCTATGCGGCACGCATGTCGGCTCAAATTGACACCACCCGGCCATTCGCGATAGCCGGAGTTTCCCTGGGTGGAATGGTCGCCACAGAAATGACTGATTTTATTCATCCACAACTGGTCATATTATTGTCGAGTGCAAGCAGTAGTGAAGAAATACCCGACAGTTATGCTCAGCAACGCGAGTACATGTTGTATCGGTGGATACCGGCGGGCGTGATCAAATATTCCACCTTTCTTTTACAGCCCATGTTTGAGCCCGATAGAAGAAAAGAAAGAGCCATTTGTAACGATATGATCAGTGATAAATCGGCGCTGTTCATGAAACGCGCTGTACATCTCATCGTGACCTGGGAAAGAACTGAAGCGCAAAATGCAGGCCTGGCTATTTTTCAGATACATGGTTCGGCAGACCAAACCCTGCCATTAAAAAATATTGCAGCCGATCTTATTATCTCCGATGGTTCGCATATGATGACACTCACTAAGGCAGCAGAAATTTCTCAGGCTATTCAACAGGCATTCACTACTCATCAGCAGTAACATCACGGCGATTGGTTTTACGCTCTGCACGTTTGTGCTTCTCACTTAATCGCACTTCGTTAGCCGCTTTAGTTTTTTTGGTAGGTATGCGCGATTTTTTTGGCGTGAGTGCTTTTCTGATAAGCGCCAGGAGTTTTTTATTTACCAATTGTTTATTCTCTGCCTGCGAACGCGCTTCCTCGCAGGTAAGGCGAATATATCCATCTGCATTGATCAAATGGGCAAGTGCATCATGCAGAATCGCTTTTTGTTCGTCGTTGAGCAAAGTGGATTCCGAAATGGAAAAATACACTTGTACTTTTGTGGCTGTTTTGTTTTCATGCTGACCGCCTTTACCGCGGCTGCGAACTGCATAATAGGTGCATTCTTTGGTAATATCAGGTATGGAGATCATACATCTTCAGAACCACGCATTTTGTCTAAAAGTTCGTTCATTGTTTTAGCATCCTGCCTGGTTAGACCATCTACCATATTATCCAAGGTTGGAATTTCCTTGTCGATCTGTTCGAGCAGTTTCATTCCTTTTTTTGTGATGAGTACATCCACTTGTCGCTTATCTACCGCGCATTGTTTTCTTTCTACCAATCCCTTGGCATCCAGTTTATCAACCAGACGTGAAGCGTTACTCATTTTATCCAACATGCGTTCGATCAATAGATTTACGCTTGCCGGTTTCGGGTGTTGCCCTCTGAGTATGCGCAGGATATTATATTGCTGCGGTGAGAGGTCGTATTGTTTAAAAAACTGGATCTGTCTGATGTTAAGCCAACCAGCTGTATACATTAGGTTGAGAAACAACTTATGATATTCATCGTGAAACTTCTCCTGTTTGATCGCTTGCTCTATCTTCATGTGTGCGTAATGATGCGGTTCCACAAATATACAACCTCTACCCTATGTGCACAGCATATCTGCCGCGCTGTATCGCACCTATACATGTAAACACCTTACCGGACGAGCCGTATTACTGTTTCACAAACTGCTTCGACACCTTGCCGTTAGCTGTTTGGGCAGTAATAAAGTAGTTACCGGCCGGGAAGCTTTTGATCTCGTTCAATACAATGACCGTATTCGCTTGGTCTACGGCATATTGCTCGTTGAAGAATATTCTTCCCTGCATATCAACGATCGCAATAGATACCGGACCGGTAGCGGTGCCAATAGAAACGTTGATCGATTGAGAGGCCAGGGTTGGGAATACATCCATTTCAGCCACCTCACCCTCTTTCAAAGACGGTGTATAGAAGTCAAGCGTAAGCGATTTGTCAGTCCAACCACCATCACATTTAGCCGTAACATAGGCTTTATAGTGCGCTCCGGGAACCAGTCCACCAATAGTGATCACTGAGTCCTCAGTAGGAATGTTATATGAAGGTGCAGGACCATCCAGGCGTTTCATGTTCAGCTTGTACCTCTGCGAGCCATAGAGCCAATCCCAGCCTATGGTTACTGAATTCGGTGTAATAAAATAAATACTTGGGTGTGTAGGTGGGTCGCATTGTTGCGGCTGGCCATAAAATACATACGCAATACCCTCGCGAGTAAGGTCGCCTGTAAATTCATTACTGGTTACCAGGATATCATTATACCCATCGCCATTCACATCGCCTACACTACACAGATTATTTCCAACCGTTTGGGCTGTTCCGTTACCTTTAAATGTCCAGGTTGGAATGCGCTGAGGACCTTTAGGTCCGCCCAGGAACAACTCAGCTTTTCCCGCATTATCGAAACCGGCATAATCATAATATTTGGCCCCCACTAAAAGGTCGTCGTAGCCATCATGATTTACATCACCTGCGTCATTTACATTGAATGCCCATCTTTCATCATATTGCGTGCCTGTTGCCGTCCAACCGATCTCAGAATCTATGCCTCCTTCTCCACCGTAATGGACATGCAGTTTACCTGACTGGTAGATGCCGTTAGCATCATACCTCGGCGCTCCGATCACTACATCCTGATACCCATCGCCATTGAGGTCGCCGGCAGATGACAGGTTAACAGCATAGAAGGAAGTATCCCAGGCACCGCCAATGGCCATAAAGTCAGGAATTCCGTCGGGAGACGCTCCGTTAGCACCAAAGAAGGTACAGATCATACCGTCACCGATGAGGAATATATATCCACCAATATGGAGATCGTCTATGCCATCGCCGTTT
>JAYRVB010000317.1:0-5668 GCA_041918775.1 Chitinophagales bacterium | reverse complement strand
CACAATGAAGATGCAGATGAAACACCCGGAGCATTCGAGTCGTTGGCTGCAGATGCCCAAATAGAATTTTGTCTATCACAGCAGGATCCTGATGGGGTCATTACTACAGGTATCACCAGAACGGAAACTGATATTTCCAGCTGGTCGTTATTTGTTTCTCCTACCGCAGATAATTTTGCCGATAACGTAAAGAATTCCGACAAAGGTGGCGAAGATGCATGGCCTCGTACGGATTATCTGAATATCTGGGTGTGTAATTTAGGTGGCGGTCTGTTAGGCTACGCTACACCTCCCGGAGGCGCTTCCTCTAAAGATGGCGTGGTGATCGGTTATAAATATTTTGGTGACGGAAGTCCGGGTGGCGTATACAACAAAGGTCGCACTGCCACACACGAAGTGGGCCACTGGTTGGGATTGAACCATACCTGGGGTGATGATGATTTTGATCCGGAACCACAGTGTAGCGGTTCTGATGGTGTTGATGATACACCAAATCAGGAAGATGCTACCTATGGTGCTCCTTCTTTTCCATTATTAGATGATTGTTCGCCAACATCTCCCGGTATCATGTTCATGAATTACATGGATTATGTAGACGATGGCGCGATGAATATGTTCACAATAGATCAGGTTGCAGAAATGCGTGATATCATGGAAGGTTCTCGTGTTTCCATACTCGAATCAGTAGGTTGTGTTCCGGGCAATGATGATATTGCAGCTGTGTTGCATGGTCAATTGATCCAGTTGAGCATATTCCCTAATCCGAGCAATGATGTATTTGTTTGCGAAATGAAGAATTTTGAAGGCAATGATATCATTGTGGAAGTGTATGATTTCACCGGTAATTTGATCGATCGCGTGCAAATGCCGAACAGTGGTGATGCGAAGGCCGAATTTTCCGTGCAGACTTTACCTGCCGGAACCTATCTGGTAAAAGCCAGCGATGGCGAATTCATTCTTACCCAACAGATCAGCGTTGTAAAATAATGATCATTGGGCATACGATATATAAAGTGGCCGGAAACATCCAGCCACTTTTTTTTATTCTGTAAACTGAAACGATACCTTTGTTGTTTCGATAAATAAAGCAGTATGTCAAGTAACACAGATATTCAATATCTACTGCGGGCCACCACCAAAAATGCCGAACTCCTGAGGGTTGCCGATCATGTGCTCGAAGGCAAACGCATCACACCGGAAGAGGGTATATTATTATATACTGAAGCTTCACTCGGTTTTGCAGGGGCCTTGGCCGACCACATACGCACGCAAAAGCATGGCGATATCGCGTATTTCAATCGCAACTTCCATATAGAACCCACAAATCTTTGCGTGTTCGACTGTAAGTTTTGTTCATACAGCCGCATGCTCAAGCAGCGCAGTGATGGTTGGGTGATGAGCAAGGAGCAAATGTTGGATATTGTTCGTTCCTATGCGGATAAAAAGGTGACCGAAGTACATATTGTTGGTGGTGTATTGCCGGAACTCAATCTGGAATGGTTCATTGATATTTTGCAAAGTATCAAAGCGCTGCGCCCTGATCTGCATATCAAAGGGTTTACTGCGGTAGAACTTGAATATATGATCCGCAAAGCCAAAATGTCGTATAAAGAAGGTTTGGCTGTTTTGCAACAGGCGGGTCTGGATTCACTACCCGGTGGCGGCGCAGAAATTTTTGATGAAACTATCCGTGCAGAGATCTGCGCTGATAAATGTGATTCAGCCACCTGGCTTGAAATTCACCGTGCGGCGCATACATTAGGCATGCATAGCAATGCCACCATACTGTATGGACATATTGAATCCTTTGCCCATCGTGTCGACCACATGGAAAGGTTGCGCAGTTTACAGGATGAAACGGGCGGGTTTAATACTTATATTCCCTTAAAGTTTAGAAATCAGCATAACCAAATGAGTCATGTGGCTGAAGTGAGTGCCGTGGAAGACATGCGCAATTATGCCATATCGCGGATCTATTTGGATAATTTCCCGCACCTGAAATCGTATTGGCCTATGCTGGGTCGCGAACAGGCGCAGTTGAGTTTGCATTATGGGGTGAATGATATAGATGGTACTATTGATGATAGTACGAAGATCTATAGCATGGCGGGCTCTGAAGAGCAGACACCGGTGATGTCGACGCGACAGATCTGCGAACTTATACTTGCAGCCGGAAAACGACCGGTAGAAAGAGATACATTATATCATACCATTCGCGATTACAGTCAGGTTGATCTGGATCAGGAATTTGGTGTAGAGGGATTCATCGACCTGCCTCTGGTCAAACAATAACACCGGAGTACCCGGTAATCGCTATTGCATGCAAAAGGAAATATACCTCATTCGCCACGGCGAAACCGATTTTAACCAAATGGGTATTGTGCAGGGCAAGGGCGTGAACAGCAATATCAATGCGATAGGCAGGGCGCAGGCGCAATTGTTTTTTGACGCCTATAAACATGTTCCCTTCGAAAAGATCTATTTCAGCACACTCAGGCGTACTGCGCAAACGGTTGCACCTTTCCTGGATTTGGATATTCCAGCTGTAGCCCATGAAGGTCTTGATGAGATCAGTTGGGGTATTCATGAGGGTAAGCAGGATCAGGACTCTTTCAAAGAATTTTATCGTGTATTGCACGAGTGGAAACAAGGCAATGTAAGCCTGGCCATCGAGAACGGCGAAAGTCCCTTACAGGTGCAGGAAAGGCAACTGGTATTTCTGGAAGCGCTCAAGCAGGGGCCTGAACAAAAGGTGCTAATTTGCAGTCACGGTCGGGCTATCCGCATATTGCTGTGCACAATGTTGAATGAACCTTTGCATAAAATGGATACCTTTCCGCATCAAAATGTATGTTTATACAAACTTTTATTTGATGGGGAGCGTTTTACGCTTGACCTGATGAACGATACAACGCATCTGCATGCCGACTAAATATCGCATATCACTTGTAAGCTATCTGAATACCAAACCCTTTTTATATGGGTTGCAGCATGCGGAGGAAGCGCGTCAATTTGCGCTTGAATTGGATATTCCTTCGGTGGGTGGACAAAAGATCCTGAATAATACCGTGGATATCGGACTGGTGCCTGTAGCGGTATTAGCTAAGTTGCAGGATGCCCGTATCATTTCTGATTATTGTATTGGTGCCGATGGCGATGTGAAAAGTGTATGTCTGTTTTCACATGTCCCGATCGAGGAGATACAGTCTGTGTATTTAGATTATCATTCGATGACCTCTGTGCAGTTGGTACAGATCCTGTTCAGGGAATATTGGAAAAGTCAACCGGTATATCTGGAAGCACAAACCGGATATATCGATCAGATCCAGGGCACCACTGCCGGATTGATCATTGGTGACCGCGCCTTGCATATGTTTCATCAATTTCCGTATGTGTATGACCTGAGTGCCGCGTGGAAGGCAATGACCGGATTGCCCTTTGTGTTTGCTGCCTGGATCACACGCAGGGATATTCCTGAGAACGTGATCGAAGGATTGAATAAGGCCCTGGGTTACGGATTAAGTCAGATCGACCAGGTGGTAGAATTATATGCCGGTCAGCAGTTTGATCAGGAAACAGTGCGCACGTATTTTACGCATAATATTGATTACCACCTCGATGGGGTAAAACGCAAGGCGCTGGAAACTTTTATAGGTAAAATACACCACCACACACCTACTGCTGTGTGATCAGTGCAAACTGCAAACGCGTTCCAATCCAACCTTGATCATGTGATCTATTGCCTGAGTAGCATTCGGATGGAAAGCACCCGTAGCCCTGTTGGCCAACAATACATTAAAGGAAAGACATCTATGGCCTAACAATCTGCTCAGTCCGTATAAAGTAGCAGTTTCCATCTCAAAATTGGTGATGCGATTCGACTGCCAGCGAAAAGCAGAAATATGTGCGTAAAATTCGGGATGGCTTACCGGCAGATTCACAGCTCTGCCTTGTGGCGCATAGAAACCCGGAGCGGTGAGGGTAATACCATGATCACACACGGAGTAGAAATGTGCGCGAAGTTCTGCATCGCCACTGTAGGCATAGGGGTGAATAGTATGATGGAAATAACATTGTTCTCGAAATGCTTTTTCCAGCGACAATTCTTCTGCAGTATTTTGTTGCTGATAAAAATGTAACACATTGTCGATGCCGATACCATGATCCGACATCAATAAAGTACCAACTTCAATATCTGCCTGTATGCATCCGGATGTGCCAAATCGGATGATGGTATAGGGCGTTTTTTGTTCGATCGGTTGGTGTGTGCGTAGATCGAAATGTCGGAGTGCATGTAATTCATTCAGCACGATGTCGATATTATCGGGACCAATACCCGTGCTGATCACGGTGAGGTGTTTATTGCCGATATAACCGGTATGTGTAACAAATTCGCGTTTTTGTTGTTGGTGTTCGATGCGATCGAAATGTCGGCTTACCATACTTACGCGCTCGGGATCGCCTACAGTGATGATGGTATCTGCCACTTCATGTGGATGCAGGTGTAAATGGTAGATGCTGCCATCTGCATTGGTAATGAGTTCAGAAGCTCGCGGCACATGGTTTTCCATGCCTCAAAAGTACTTGTAAAATTTTGGATTATTTTTGCACCGCTTATGGCTGATACGAAAAATAATCGCATTCTTGTCCCCACTGATTTTTCGGAACCCTCCTTTGCCGCCTTGCAGTACGCCATTTTTATCGCAAACCGGACGAATTCGCGTATTTATCTCATCCATTTTGCCGATCGTTCGGAGATCAGGGAATCAGCGCCTACCATTCCGGCATATAAGGCAGCCTTGTTGGAGTTGGAGGAGAAACTGGATCATGTGAAGAATCACAGCGGCGCGGCCTTTCGTATACATGCTGAGGTGATCACCACCACACATAGCATTGCTGATGAGATCAGCGATTACGGATTGAAGATTCACGCTACCATGGCCTGCATAGGCACCAGTGGCGCAGACTCAAGTCACAAAGACCTCAGTTTAGGTGACAATACAGAAAAGGTTGTCAAGAATGTGGATTTTCCGGTACTCACCTGCAGAACCGTAAAGGAGCCTATCAAATTTAAAAATATGCTGCTCCCGATCGACCTGACGAAGTATACGCAGGAAAAGGTTGAACGTATTTTGCGTTTTGCCAGAGGATTTGATGCAACTATTCATTTAGTGGCTGTCAGCGAGTTTCTCGAAGAATTTATCACCTCTAAGGCAACGCTTGCAGATAAACTGGAGGAAGCAGCAGAAACCATCAGGAAAGGTGGGATGAAATGTACCACCGAAATGATCCGACATGATATGGTATCTAATTCCATTCAATTGTATGCAGATGAGATCGACGCAGACCTTTTGGTGATCATGGGGCACGAGGAGAATAAATTCAATCAGCTGCTTTTTGGAAGCCGTATCAACAAGGTAATCTCCAATTCACGTATTCCCGTTTTAAGTTTCAGGCCGGAAGAGGATTAAGCCTCACCTTCAATACACTACTAAAGTCTGGCTAAATTGTCCTGATGTGGTTTGCACATGTAAACAGATGATGCCGCCATACTGCGCCGGGGGATCTATGGTGATGATATCAGCAACTGTATTTCCCTTTTGAATTACCCTGCCGGAAATATCTATTAATTGCCAATCAGCATGCATATTTTCCGGCAAATGCACAT
>JAYRVB010000316.1:0-8596 GCA_041918775.1 Chitinophagales bacterium | reverse complement strand
GTTGTAGGTTGGGGGTTGTAGGTTGGGGGTTGTAGGTTGGGGGTTGTAGGTTGGGGGTTGTAGGTTGGGGGTTGTAGGTTGGGGGTTGTAGGTTGGGGGTTGTAGGTTGGGGGTTGGGGGTTTGTAGGTTGGGGGTTAAATACATTCACACACTCACCTCCCGATAGCAATTGGGACACCATTCACTACTCACTATCTTTGTACCATGTCAAAAATTGGCGATATCACTTTACCCGAATTTCCCTTATTGCTTGCTCCGATGGAGGATGTGAGTGATCCGCCATTTCGTGTATTGTGCAAGCGATATGGGGCAGATTTGATGTATACGGAGTTCATTTCTACGGAAGGGCTGATCCGAAATGCCGCTAAAAGCACTAAAAAGCTTGACTTTTACGAAGAAGAGCGCCCGATCGGCATACAGATCTTTGGCGCTGATATCGACGTAATGAAGGGCTGCGCCCAGATCGTGGAAGAGGCCGGCCCCGACCTCCTGGATATCAATTTTGGCTGTCCGGTCAAAAAAGTAGTCTGCAAAGACGCCGGCGCCGGTATTTTACGTGATATCCCGCGTATGGTGCGGTTGACAGCAGAGATCGTAAAAGCGACCAGGTTACCGGTTACAGTAAAAACCCGATTAGGATGGGACGATTCGACCAAGAATATCATGGAAGTGGCCGAACGACTGCAGGATATCGGCATTCAAGCGCTCACCATTCATGGTCGCACCAGGGCACAGATGTATAAAGGAGATGCAGATTGGACCCTGATCGGAGCAGTAAAGAACAATCCACGCATACACATACCCATTTTCGGAAACGGAGATGTAGACAGTCCGGAAAAGGCCTTAGCCATGCGCAACCGATATGGTGTAGATGGGGTGATGATCGGCAGAGCCGCAATTGGATATCCCTGGATCTTCAGGGAGATCAAGCATTTTCTAGCCACGGGCAGCCATCTCCCCCCACCCACCATGGAAGAGCGGGTAGAAGCGTGCAAGCAACATCTGATCAAATCGGTGGAATGGAAAGGCGAGGTATTGGGCATTCTTGAGATGCGGCGACATTATACCAATTATTTCAAAGGGATCCCGAATATCAAGCATTATCGCAACGAACTGGTGCAATTAAACAGTGTTTCTGAACTCTTTGAAGTGATGGATACAATTGCCGGTTTGCCGGAAGCGGTTTCCTGAACTGTTGGTATGCGCGTTTTTTTCCTCCAATGTATTTGTATCTTCGATAAAAATTACGAACCATGCTCATATTAATTATTGCCGGCGCCATTTTTCTGATCGGTGCTGTGTTGTATAACACGCTGATCCGCCGGAAAAATCAGATCGAATATGCTTACGGGGCGATCGATGCCATGCTTAAGAAGCGTTACGACCTTATCCCGAATCTGGTAGAAACTGTCAAGCAGTATATGACCTACGAACAAGACACGCTGGCCAAGATCATCTCCCTGCGTGAGCAGGTGCATGCACAGCCGGGTATGCCTGCTGAAGACAGGATACGTACAGAGGACAATATCACCAATCTGTTGGGCAAAGTGCGCATTGCCATTGAGAACTATCCGGAATTGAAGGCGAACAGCAATTTTATTCAATTACAAGGTACCTGGACGGAAATAGAGGAACAGTTATCTGCCGCCCGCCGCACCTACAATTCAGCGGTGACCAGCTATAATAACACCGTAGAGATGTTCCCATCCAATATTGTGGCCAACATGATGAACTACCAGCGCAAGGAGGTTTTAGCCATTCCTGAAGTGGAACGTCAGGCGCCAAATGCAAAGGAACTGTTCAAATAAAAAGAAACTTTTTTAACGGGTACGCGTTACATTATCATGCCCTGAACAGGCAGTAAGACAGGCAAAAAAGTCAATTTGGGCACAATGAAAAGCCTGATCATTCGTCAGAGTTAACCAAGAGAAAAACTAAACAACCAGTATATAACCATGTTAGGAGCTTACATCATCGGTATTGTATTCGCCATTGTCGGCATGATCGTCAGTGGTGTATTAAGGAGTAAATTCAAGAAGTATTCAGCGATCCCTGTGCGCGGCGGTTTGACCGGCAAGGACATTGCTGAGCGTATGTTGGCCGAAAACGGCATACATGATGTGCAGGTGATCTCAGTTGCGGGACAGTTGACCGACCATTATAATCCGGTGAACAAGACCGTAAACCTGAGTGAAGACGTATACAACAGCAACAGTATTGCAGCGGCGGCGGTAGCGGCACACGAGTGTGGTCACGCCGTGCAGCATGCCACCCAGTATAGCTGGCTGCAGATGCGCAGCAAGATGGTTCCTGTAGTGAGCATCAGTTCTCAATGGGTGATGTGGATCATTTTGGCGGGTATCCTCTTAGTGAATTCATTTGGAAACACCCTTTTATTGGCCGGCATCATCCTGTTTGGGATCACTACCCTCTTCAGTTTTGTGACCTTACCGGTAGAGGTTGACGCCAGCCGTCGCGCCATTGCCTGGTTAGAAGGCAGCACAGTGGCGGGTTCCATGGAAATGGGCAAAGCCAAAGATGCATTGAACTGGGCCGGTTACACCTATGTGGTAGCTGCCTTGGGTTCATTGGCCACGCTGCTCTATTACATTATGATCTACGCGAGTCGTCGATAAAATGTGAACGAAAATTTTACTGATAATCAGCGAGTTATGAAAGTAACTCGCTTTTTTTTGTCTAATTATCTTGGATTTTGGGAGGGGTAAATCTATCTTTGCCGTCCCGTTTTCAGCGGGAAGCAGAAAAACTTTTAGAAGTGGAAATGTTAAGCTATAAGACCAAATCGGCAAACGACGCCATGGTAACACGTGCGTGGTGGATCGTAGATGCCGAAAATCAGACCCTGGGCCGTTTGAGCACCAAGGTAGCGGCTATACTTCGTGGTAAGAACAAGCCGTATTTCACACCGCATACTGACTGTGGTGATTACGTGATCATCATCAATGCCGAGAAGGTGCGTTTAACAGGCAAGAAGATGCTGGAGAAAGAGATCGACTGGTATACAGGTTATCCGGGAGGTCGCAAAGTAGCCAACCCTAAAACGGTATTGGCCAACCAGCCGCATAAATTGCTTGAGCGCTCTATCAAGGGTATGTTGCCGCACAACAAGCTTGGTCGTGCAATGTATAAGAAATTATTCGTGTATGCCGGAACAGAGCATCCGCATGCAGCACAAAAACCTCAAACGTTAAAATAATCATACATGGACGTTATTAATGCCGTTGGCAGAAGGAAGAACGCTGTAGCACGCGTGTTCCTGAAAAAAGGAAAAGGTACCATTACCATTAATGGTAAAGACTACAAAGATTACATCTCTGTATCTCACCTATTGCACAACATCACAGATCCACTGGAAATTGTGGGTATGACCGCCGATTTTGATATTGAGGTGAACGCTACCGGTGGTGGTGTGAAAGGACAGGCAGAAGCGATCAGGTTAGGTATTGCCCGTGCATTGGTTGAATTCAATGCCGAGTTGAAACCTGCATTGCGTGCAAAAGGATTTATGACACGTGACAGTCGTATGGTTGAGCGCAAGAAATTCGGTTTGCGCAAAGCTCGTCGTGCTACACAATTCTCTAAACGTTAATCGATCAAGTACAGCAAGATGGAAAAACTTACCTATAACGATCTTCTGGAAGCGGGTGTGCATTTTGGTCACCTGCGCAAGAAATGGAATCCGAAGATGTTACCTTATATCTTCATGGAGAAGAAAGGTATCCATATCATAGACCTCAATAAAACGCTGGAGAAATTAGATGAATCAGCGGCTGCCTTAAAATCTATTGCACGCAGTGGTAAAAAGATCATGTTCGTAGCTACCAAAAAGCAGGCGAAAGAGATCATGGAAGAGCAGGCACGTCGCGTGGGTATGCCTTTTGCCACTGAACGTTGGTTAGGTGGTATGCTTACGAACTTCACGACTATCCGCAAGAGCATCAAAAAGTTGCAAGCAATCGATAAAATGCTGGTGGATGGTTCTGCAGAGAACATGACCAAAAAGGAACGCCTCGTTTTGGGTCGCGAACGCGATAAACTTGAAAAAGTGATCGGTGGTGTTGCCCAATTGAATCGTTTACCTGCAGCATTATTGATCGTAGATATCGGTCATGAGCATATTGCCATTGCAGAAGCTCACCGTTTGAATATCACTACTTTCGGTATGGTAGATACCAACTGCGATCCGAACAAAGTAGACTTTGCCGTTCCTGCTAATGATGATGCAGCAAAATCAATTGCGATCATCGTTAAATACCTGACCGATGCGATCGTGGAAGGTTTGGAAGAACGCGCTAAGAGCAAAGAAGAATTAGATGAAGCAGCACGTCATGAAGAGTTAGATGAAAATGGCGAAGAGATCAAAGTGCGCATCAACGAAGAGGAAGGTGATCGCGAAAAAAGTGGTCGCAATCCAAGAGGTGCCGGTGGTCGTGGTCCGGGAAAACCGGGTGGTGGAAACCGCAGACCGATGGCTCAACGCAAAAAATAATCGCCCGAAAGGGTTGTGAAAAAAAACAATCAAACCCTTCCACCCAATGGCGGAAGGGTTTTTTAAATCAATAACGAAAACAAATACTTATACGTATGTCAGTTACAATTAGCGCAAGCGATGTAAACAAACTGCGCCAGATCACCGGTGCAGGAATGATGGATTGCAAGAAAGCCTTGACCGAAACAGGTGGTGATTTTGATGCAGCCATCGATTATTTAAGAAAGAAAGGTCAGAAAGTAAGCGAAAAACGCGCCGATCGTGAAACCAATGAAGGTGTTGTAATAGCAGCAGTAAATGCTGATGCTTCATTTGGTACTATTTTCGGACTTGGTTGTGAAACAGATTTCGTTGCGAAGAACGAAGACTATATCAATTTTGCCAAAGCGATCTCCGCTATTGCCATGGCCAATACCCCTTCTACTAAAGAAGCGTTGTTGAGCTTGCCGATAGATGGTATCACCATTGCAGAAAAGATCGCTGAGCAGGTAGGTAAGATCGGTGAAAAAATTGAGATCACTGATTATGCACTGATCCGCGGTGAGCAGGTTGTAGGCTACAACCACAGCAACGGTAAAGTGGGTGTATTGGTAGCCCTCAACAAAAAAGGTGAGGCGGTTGAAGCTGCAGGTAAAGATATTACCATGCAAATCGCGGCGATGTCGCCAATTGCCATCGACAAAGATGATGTACCTGAAGAAGTAAAAACCCGCGAGATGGAAATCGGTCGCGAACAGGCACGTGCTGAAGGCAAACCGGAGGCTATCCTCGACAAGATCGCAAACGGTAAATTGGAAGCATACTACAAGGATGCTACATTGTTGAATCAGAAATTTGTGAAAGACAATGCTAAAACCATCCGTGATGTATTGAGTGGTGTAGAAAAAGACCTTACTGTTACTGCCTTCAAACGCGTAGCATTAGGTGCCTGATCACTCATTATTGCTGTAAAGCATACCAAACTTACATGTCATACAAAAGGCTGCCTCAACGGGCAGCCTTTTTTTTGCACGTGCAGCAGCTGACACCATATCATAAATATTGATAATTTTGGTATGTTCACCTATCCACACATGAAATCCGCACATCTATTTCGGTTGTTGGCATTTTTGCCTGTTTTCACCATTACCACTTTTGCCTTTGCACAAGATGCTTCATTGGCATCCTCCAGCCCTTTGTGTTTTATCGAAAATCGCGGGCAGATCGCGGAGCCGGATGGTGCAGTTGCCGATGAGGTGTTGTTCAGTGTGCGTCAGGATGGCCTGTGCATTTTTGTGTATCGCGATGGACTGAGTTATCAGTTTCAGAAAACTACGACAGCCCAAGAGCGCCTGGCGAACACTGATGAGGATATCCCATTGATGCAACAGCTGGAGACTCATCGCTTCGAGGTGCGTTTTGTGGGCGCTCAGGGCACACAGGTGACAACAGAAGAAGCATTGCCCTACTACGAAACCTTTTATTCAGATGTACTTCATTCAGGTATACAGGCAAATGCCTTTCAAAAGATCATCATACATGAGCTGTACCCAAATATTGACTGGGTGATCTATGCGCAGGCAGGTAAACTCAAGTATGATATCATCGTACATCCCGGAGGAGACCCATCTGCCATCAAAATGTCTGTTGCAGGTGCAGAAACTCAGGTCTTAAATGATGGCAAACAAATCCAGTACCATACGCTTTTGGGCGATGTATTGGATGGTGATCTGTTTTGCTATCAACAAGACACATCACTACCGGTAGAAGCCCGTTTCACACAAGAGGATGATCGCGTGTATGTTGAACTATCAGCCTACAATAAGACACAGGACCTGATCATTGATCCTTCACTCGAATGGTCCACTTTTTATGGTGGTTTTGGTGAAGATGCCATCAATAGTATGACCGCTGATGCGGGTGGAAATATTTATTTTACCGGATATACCGCCAGCAATAATGCGATCGCTCATTTAGGTTATGCCACAGATTATTTTGGCGGCACATACGATGCTTATGTGGTAAAAATGGATACTTCCGGAAACAGAATATGGTCTACTTACTTCGGTGGAAAGCGCGGGGATTTCGGCACAAGCATTGTTGCACCCGGCGCTGATGAAATTTATGTTTCAGGATTTGCGTATAGCAATAACTTCATCACCACGGCCGGCGCCTATCAAACAAGTATTGCCGGAGATTATGACGCCTTCTTACTCAAATTTGACAGCGCAGGCAATTTATTATTCAGTACTTTATTTGGTGGTCCGAGCGGCGATTTTGCGCGCGGTGTGGATGTAGATAATTTTGGTAATGTGTACCTCTCCGGAAGCACGATCAGTACATCAGGAATTGCTGTGGGGGGATGGCAAACCATACAAGGTGGTGGCAGCGATGCATTTATTGCGAAGTTTTCGGGTACTGGTACTTTTTTATGGTCGACGTATTTGGGAGGTGAAGGGGATGATTTCTGCAGAGGGATACGCATTGATGATGGTGGTGATGTATATCTCGCCGGTTATGGTAACAGTGCAACCGGTATTGCCTACAATGCATTTGACAGCACCTGGCAAGGAAATTATGATTGCATATTTGCAAAATACAGCACTACCGGCACCTTATTATGGTCGACATATTTCGGAGGTTTCGGAGATGATAATGGCAATGCGGTAGACCTTGATGCGGCAGGCAATGCGTATTTTGCTATTCAGACTGGTTCGTCGACGGGACTGGCCTTTGATGGCATGCAAATGACCAATGGTGGTGGAGTAGATATGATGCTGGCAAAATTTTCGCCGTCAGGTGATCGCATTTGGTCTACCTACTATGGTGGTTTTTGGGAAGATATGGCAAAATCGGTACGCATTGCAGATGATGCGATCTATGTTGCGGGACATGCCATGAGTGCCGGTTTAGGATTATATGGTTATGAAAATATGATATCCGGTTACCGCGATGGTATCTTATGCCGCTTTGACACCGAAGGTAACCTGATCTGGTCGACCTATGCAGGAGGTTTCTTTGATGAATTCGGCAGAAGTATCGCGATCACTGAACCATATACGCTGTTCTGGGGTGGAAAAACATTCAGTTATGATTATCCGACCACTTTTGGTGCATATCAAATGTCGTACGGTGGCGGCATCGCAGATGGCTTTTTACAAAAGGTAAAAGATTGTGCATCCCCGCTCACGTTTTATGCTGATGATGATGGCGATGGTGATGGCAATGTGCATGCGATCTTTAAAGCATGCGTTGCACCTCCGGGTGGTGTGGCCGATAGCACCGACTGTGACGACAATGATCCCACGCGGTCCGGATTATTTGCTGAGGTATGTAATGGTATTGATGATGATTGTGATGGCAACATAGATGACGGTACCGTACTCGCAGAAATCACTGCGCTTGGCGCGACTGCATTTTGCAATGGCAATACGGTTACATTGGAAGCCACATTTGCTCCAGACCATTCCTATCAGTGGACTAAAAACGGCGTAAACATACCCGGCGCAACCAGTACAATTTATACCGCCAATTTGCAGGGAGATTATGCAGTAATTGCAGAAGTACCAGGTGGATGCACTGCCCTCTCTCCTGTTATTCCTGTTATCGTTTATGCAAAACCTAATCCGGTTATTACCCATATCGGCGACCTGAATATCTGTATCAGTGGCTCGGTGCAACTAAAAACAAAATACAAACCCGGCCATACCTATCAATGGTATAAAGATGGACTGCCAATTGCCGGTGCCACAGGGAACATGCATATCGCTTCAACCATAGGCGAATATAATGTTCGACAAACCAACACTTACGGTTGTTCAAAGAATAGTGCCCCTCTAACTGTGATCTCCATATGCAGATCCTCTGAAATGGATGCCCCTACTCTACAGCTATTTCCGAATCCGGCCACACAACATGTGCAAATTACAGGAAACCATTTGATCGGCGAGGTACATGTTCAATTATTCAACCTGCATGGCGAATTGATACAGGAAGAGTTACTCACTAATTCCAATCAAAACCTCATCCACACCATGCAACTGAAATCAGGCATTGCTGCAGGATTGTATTTGGTTGTTGTGCGCAATGGTGAAATGCGTTACAGT
>JAYRVB010000315.1:0-9657 GCA_041918775.1 Chitinophagales bacterium | reverse complement strand
TATTTATCCAGGTGGGACAAACGCTGGGATTGGTGATTTTTACCATCCTCATCGGAATGGATGCCGATAAAGGCATCGGTAAATATTTTGCCGGCATCTTTCACAAGATTCCATTCGAAGAATTAGGTATTCGCTTATCCGGTGTATTCGGGTTTGGACTTGGCTTGCTGGCTGCATTGATCTTTTTCTTCTTCGACGACAAAAAACTCAATCGCTCCATGCAGGAAATGGAAGAAGAAACACAACAGGAAAATACCGAATAAATTAACTGCGCATCCCCTTAGCGCCTTCGCGTCTTTGCGAGACCTATTTACCTCCCATCTTCCTGGCTTTCACCTCCACCTGTTTGCGCATATCGTCTTTGTAGTTGATCATGGCCGTGCGCAAGGCATCCTGCGAAGTACTTAATATCTGCACAGCCAAAATACCCGCATTTTTCGCAGCGTTCAGAGCTACTGTTGCAACAGGTACGCCATTCGGCATTTGCACGATGGATAAAAGTGAATCCCAGCCATCGATGGAATTAGAAGATTTTACCGGCACACCGATCACAGGTAAAGGCGTAATGGCAGCTACCATGCCTGGTAAATGCGCTGCACCACCGGCACCTGCAATGATCACACGTATGCCTCGTGTATGTGCCTGTGTGGCAAATTGCATCATACGCTTTGGCGTGCGATGCGCCGAAACAATGGTCATTTCATAAGCTACACCAAAATGTTGCAAAACCTGTGCAGCTTCCTGCATAACCGGCAGATCCGAGTCGCTGCCCATGATGATACTCACCACCGGCGCCTGTGCACCGGCACTTTTTGATGTATTGCGCTTTGCCATGATGCAAAGGTAACAAACATGCGTATGTCAGGCGATCACCTTCAGGTTTTCTTTCACAAAGGCCGCTTTTTGCCTCAGTATGCCCGCATCATCTCCAATGATGGTTACATGACCCATTTTTCTGAATGGCTTCGTCATCTTCTTGCCGTATAAATGCACATACACGCCTTCAAGTGCCAGGCAATCCTGTAAACCGGCATATTTCGCTTCACCGCTGTATCCTTCCTCGCCCAGCACATTCACCATCATGGCTTGTGCACGTGTGTCGGTACTGCCTAAAGGCAGATCTAAAATGCAACGCAGTAATTGCTGATATTGCGAAGTATAATTTGCTTCTATCGTATGATGTCCGCTGTTGTGCGCACGCGGCGCCACTTCATTGATGAGTATCTCCCCCGAGCGTGTCAAAAACATTTCCACCGCCAATATCCCCTGCATATCAAAAGCCTCTATACACCTGATGGCGATCTGTTGTGCAGTCGCTTCCTGCGCGGGTGTGATGTGTGCAGGCGACAATAAATATTCTACCAGATTCGCTGTTGGATGAAATTCCATTTCCACAGTGGGAAAACATGCAGTAACACCTTTCGCATTGCGCGCAACGATCACCGATAATTCTTTTTCAATATCCACCAGATCTTCAATAATGCACGGACCATCCAGTATCAGGTCCATATCCTGTTTGCTGCGTATCACGGCCACACCTTTTCCATCGTATCCTGCTTCACATGTTTTTTGCACAAAAGGAAAAGTGAGTTTATCTTCTTCTATCAATTCGATCAACTCAGCGCGCGAATCAATATATTGAAATGCAGAAGTAGGCAGATCATTGTCCTCATAAAATAATTTCTGCTTGCCTTTGTCCTGAATGATCGCCAATACATTCGGTTGCGGAAAAATGCGCTTCCCCTCTTTTTCTAATTGCATCAAGGCACCAACATGCACATGCTCTATCTCAATGGTGATCTTGTCCAACGATTTTCCGAACTGATACACCGTATCATAATCCTTAAAACTCCCACACACAAAAGTATGGGCGAGGTGCGCACAACTGGCATTGGGATCAGGATCTAACACATGACAACGCACATTCCAGTCGCTGGCCGATTCGATCAACATCTTGCCTAATTGTCCTCCACCTAAAATACCCAGTTCCAGATGGCGGGTTTCCACAGTTTGCATGGCACAAAGGTACGCAGGGAATTTGGTTAGCGCCTATTCCCTATCCCGCTAATTGGGGCAATCGACAAATGGGTACTACCTTTGCATCCGTCATGTTGTCGCTTTATCCATATCTGCTGGCCACGCATATCATCTTTGTGGTTACCTGGTTTGCAGCCTTGTTCTATATCGTGCGCCTGTATATCTATCATCGCGAAGCCCTCGACAAGCCAACACCCGAGCGCGATATCCTGCACGCGCAATTCAGTATCATGGAATCGCGACTCATGCATATCATCGGCACCCCTTCCATGATCCTCGTGGTGATCACCGGAAGTTTGTTGCTCAGTATACAACAACTGTATCTACAGGAATACTGGATATGGGCGAAACTCTTTTTTGTCAGCTGCATCATCGCCTACCATTTTCTCTGCCTCTCCATTCAGCGAAAATTGCAGCAGGGCATCGCCACCATGCGTTCAACTACCCTGCGCATGTTCAACGAACTGGCCACTATTTTTTTGGTAGCCGTTGTTTTTCTCATTGAATTGCGCAGTATGATCGATATGTTGTACGGACTGCTGGGACTTATTGTGCTCTCAGTCATCATGCTCGTCGCCATACGCGTATATAAACGCAGTCGCGAAAAACAATAAAAAAAGCGGCATGTACACCTACACGCCGCCTGTAAATAGTTTTTTTCAGTGGTCAGAATACATATCGGATACCGAATGCCGGATCCAGGTAGATATCATCGTAATTATTCACGATAGAAAACATCGGCAGCACATCAACAGACAACTGGATCGGAATCCCATCGAAAATATATTCGATACCCGCCTGTCCGCCTATCGAGAGAAAAAATCCGGGTTTGCCTTTGCCGTTGTAGGTATTTTCCAACTGGAGTGAACCCGTAGATACCCCGGGGCCCACGTAAAACGCAAATCCCTTGTTCATATCGAACACCCATTGATAGATACCGGTCAATCGGATCGAGGAATAAGAACTCCCGAGCAAAAACTGTCCGTTGAGTTCGCCGCGGGTTTCGCGACTGAACTTGTGCTGGTATGAAATACCGCCCCCGTAACCAAAACGGAGACCGATCGCATGATCATTGATTTGTGCTGAAGCCACTTGCATCATGAGGCCCAGCAGGGCGAGTAGTAAGCCTTTTTTCATAAGTGCGTTTGTGCAAATTAAGCCAATTCGCGCCTGTTGTCCAACTTTTAGGGGGGTGGAGAAGGAATTCGCGAGGCCCGGTAAGGAATCCTGAGGGGTTGGCACCGGGTCGAAGCCTCCTGTAAGGTATCCCCGCCACCTGCGCCGTCCCCAAACCGAGCCACAGCGCGGCAAACAATGTGGCTTACATGTTGAAAATCAAGGCGTTACTGTCACATTAGTGTAAAACACACCCCGCCATATACAAAGGAGTTCAAAAAGGTGGTTTATCATTGTAAGAAATTTCAAAATCGGCAGACAGTAAGCGGATTTAACATAAACATAACAGGCCGGCGAATGCCTCAATGTCAAGCCTGTAACGTGTTTTTGAAAATTCGCCTATATTTGCCATCACTTAAAACAATCTAGGAAATTAAATTACACCTATTATGGCTCAATCAGCAGCAAAATCAGCGAAGAAGTCCTTTGAAGGACTCGGCATCATTGTTTTGGTTATCAACCTGATCATCGGTATCCTGTTTTTCACCCTCGTGTGCGGCGCCGATGGAAACTTTAAAGAGAATGGCGACCCTAAGCCAGGTAACTTCCTTGGTATCATTTACAAAGGCGGTTTCATTGTACCTGTGTTGTTCGCACTTTTTCTTACTGTTTTAGTTTTTGCAGTAGAAAGGTTCATGACGATCTCAAAGGCAAAAGGAAATGGTTCTATCCAAACCTTCCTGCAAAAAGTAAAGTATCATTTATCTAACAAAGACATTGATGCAGCATTGAAAGAATGCGATCGTCAGAAAGGCTCTGTAGCCAACGTGGTGCAGGCAGGTTTGCATAAATATGCAGAGATGCGTGCCGACACAGATGCTACCACTGAGCAAAAAGTGTTGAATATCTCTAAAGAGATAGAAGAAGCCACCGCATTGGAAATGCCAGCTTTGGAGAAACACCTCCCGATCCTTGCAACCATCGCGTCTATCGGTACACTCATCGCCCTCCTCGGAACGGTATTGGGTATGATCCGCGCCTTCGCGGCACTTGCAACAGAAGGTACGCCTGACCCATCAGCCCTGTCTGCCGGTATCTCTGAGGCCCTCGTAAATACCGCTATCGGTATCGGAACATCTGCGTTTGCGATCATTTTCTATAACGTATTTACCGGTATGATCGATAAACTTACTTACGGTATCGACGAAATGGGCTTTAGCATTACCCAAACATTCTCTGCACAAGAGAAATAATTAGACAGAACGGTTACGTTTTAAAAAAACACCAATGCCAAAAGTTAAAATAAAACGACAGAGCACCATAGTGGATATGACCGCCATGACGGATGTGTCATTCCTGCTACTGACGTTCTTTATCCTCACCGCCAAATTCCGTCCGGCGCAGCCTGTCATCATCGACATGCCCAGCTCCGAATCGGAGATCGTGGTACCGGAAAACCTGCTGGTGATCTCGGTGGATAAAGAAGGTCTGGTGTATTATACCATTGATAATCCTAAAGTACGGGTGTTAACGCTTCAGCAATTGATTGAGCGTTACGGCGACAATTATCCGGTGTTAAAAACCCTCACAGAAGAGCAGATCGCCAATTTTGCGAATGTGCAGATGTGGGGTAACGACATCGCCATGCTGCCACAGGTCCTCAGCCTCGAGCCGGACGAAGTGAATGCTGGCGGCAGTTTCAAGGGTGTGCCGATCGATTCAGCCAATAATCAGCTCCGCGACTGGATACAGGCCGGACGCTGGGCCGATCAGATCGACCGCCAGGAAACAGGCGCAGAACGGCCGGATGTGCGTGTGGCGATCAAAGGAGATAAAACCTCCAGTATCAAAACGATACAGGAAGTGATCAAGATCCTCACCGCTGAACCGGTAAACATCCATACTTTCAATCTTATTACCACACTTGAAGGAACAGCCTCCCCTACTCCGGAAGGAGAAGGTGCAGGTGAACCGAAAAAAGAATAAGGACTATGGCTGATATACAAACCCCGGAGAAAGGGAGTCACAGTAAACACGGTAAAGGCAAGGTCCGTTCGAAAAAGATGTCCACCCGCGTGGACTTCACCCCGATGGTTGACCTCGCCTTCCTGCTGATCTCCTTCTTCATGCTCACCACCACCATGTCGAAACCGGTGGCCATGGAATTGAACATGCCTAAGAAGGACGATACCGAGAAATCGGATGTTAAGGAATCCATGGTACTCAATGTGATCCTCGACAAGGATGACGTTGTGTGGTGCTACGATGGCCGTACCGTATATGATATGCGCAAAACCAACTATGCTGCTGATGGTATTCGCGAACAGATCTATACGAAGCAAAAAGAAGTGGGCAAGCAGTTTGGCGACCCTACCAAAACCATCGTGATCATTAAAATGACCGAAGACGCCACCTACAAAAACATGGTGGATATTCTGGATGAAATGGATATTACAGACACCAAATACTACGCTATTCAGGATGTGGCCGACCTCGAACTGGAGGCCATCGCCAATGGCGGGGTACTGGATGTGGTACCGGAAGGATTACAGGAATAAAAAAAATCAGATCGCGTGTGGAATTACCAATTCCTGCGCATCATAAAGGAAACGCTCCAACTATGGAAGACAACAAGAAATATCTCAAACAAAGCATGGATGAGATTGTCTTCGACAATCGAAATAAGGCTTATGGCGCCTATTTCCTGCGTCAGATCACCCGTCGCAATACCTTTCGCGCACTGGTGGTGATGACCGGAATGAGTGCCCTGCTTACCGGATTCACCTTTGTGGATTTTGGTTCCCTGCTCAACAAAAACGATGAGGCCAGCATCGAACGTGTGGTTACCTTAACAGAACCACCACCACTGGATGAGGCTGCACCGCCGCCACCGCCACCACCACCACCACCACCACCGGTGCGTCCTACCACCCGTTTCGTGGAAATGGTAGTGAAAAAGGATGAGGAAGTGGTTGAGGAAGACCTGGTAGCACAAACCGATATCAAAACAGATATCGCCACCGTTACCCAGGAAGGTGATGAGGATGCGGATATCGTGATCGAAACCGCCCCTGTAGTAACACAGGCGCCGGTTGTAGAAAAAAAGAAGGTGTATGATTTCATTGAACAGATGCCTGAATATCCGGGTGGAACCAAGAAATTATACGACTACCTCTATGCCAATATCGAATATCCGAGAATGGCCCGCGACAACGGGGTGGAAGGCACCGTTTACCTCAAATTCATCGTGGATGAAAAAGGTGAGGTATCTGATGTGCAATTACTCCGCGGTATCGGCGCAGGTTGCGATGAAGAAGCTATGCGTGTAGTGCGCAATATGCCAAACTGGACCCCCGGTAAACAAAATGGAGCTCCGGCAGCCGTTTGGTATAAACTTCCGATCAAATTCAGCCTGGGAGATTAATAAGAACTTAACCGAATTCTTAAAACCATCTGCGGCAATTGTCCAAAGATGGTTTTATTTTTGGTGCCCTATGCGAAATACCATTTTTAGCCATCCGGTGATCCTGCTCAAGTTTGTGGCCTCCGTCATGTATATCGTGATGGGTGTGCTCATCAGCCTGATGCCGGAGGCTTTCGGCGATTTGCTCTCAGGCATCACGCCCCTGCTGGTAAACGCATTTACCGTATTGCTTATCGTATATGGTGTATCCCGCTTCATCAGAACCCGGAACGAGTATCGCGACATCAAGTTAAACCAACAAGCGCATGAAACAACCGATCAACCTTAGTGTAATCGCCCTGGTATTGGTTGCCCTGATGGGAGCCAACTGCAAAAAGGGCTCTTTCGACGAGCGCACCGAAAACATGAACCGCGGTACCATCTCCATCTATGCCGAGGCCGAATACCGCGTACTGGTAGAAGAATTGGTGCAATCATACGAAAATGTATACCCCGAATCCGACATTCAGATCGTTTACGGCACCGACGCCGAAGTATTGCAAGCCCTCATTTCAGATAAAACTCGCATGGCCTTCCTGGGCCACGGTTTGAGCGACGAACAGAAAAAAGCCATCGCCAAAGTCCAGGAGATCGAACCCGAGCAATACGTGATCGGTCGCGAAGCCATTGCCATCATAGCTTCCCACGACTTCCCTGACTCCATATTTTATTTTGATGCATTTTTGCAGGGCAATTCGGGCGACCAAAGTGGATGGCAATACGTATTTAACGCAGAAAACAGCGCCATGATCAGCCAGTTGCTGGGGAACAGTGAGGCGCATCCGGGTATGTTTTCACTGGGTTCGGCGGATACGGTGATCGGCTATGTGTCCAGAAACCCCAAAGCTGTCGGCTTCATCTCCTTCGCTACCATCAGCGATTTTGATGACCCCAGGGTGCAGGAAATCCTCCAAAATGTTAAAGTTTTGCAGGTGGCCCATACCGACAGCAGCGGTCGGGAGATTGTAACAGAACTGTCACAATCAACCATCGCAACACGTGCATATCCGTTTCAACGGTATGTTACCGTTGTTAAAGGAAACACGCCTGAATTATTAGGCACGGGATTTGTCAACTTCCTGTATAGGAGCAAGGCAAGCCGTATTATGTTAAAGGAAGGCCTGGTTCCGGAAAAAATGCCCGAAAGGCAGGTGAAAATAGTAGAATAACAATCAATACCAACCTAAAATGAAGATGATGAAAGCGTTTCTGGTGTGTCTGATGATACCCGGAGCTGTATTTGCACAAAGCATTGCTGATGCAAAGCATGCAATCGAGTCTGAATTCTATTTCAAGGCGAAACGCATGCTGTTACAAATGAATGCTACTGCACCCTCAGTAGAATCAAAGTTTTACCTTGGCGAAGTATACATCACCACAGGCAATTTAGATTCTGCGAAGTATTACTACAAGCAGGCCTCTGCCGGCGAGGATACTAAAAATGCCTTGCGTTATGTGGCATTGGGTAAATATGAATTGCTGAACAAGAATAATACAGTTGCAAAAGAGAATTTTGATGCTGCACTCAAGATCAGCAAAGGCAAAAATGCGGAGATCATGTACCTCATCGGTGATGCCTATCATGATGCCGGAGATAAAACCACGGCGATCAGCTTTTTTGATCAGGCCTATTCAACAGATCCGGCATTGGTGATCAACTTGTTGGCTTATGGTGATGCGTATCTGAGCATGAACAATCCTAGTGATGCCATGACCAAATACGAGCAGGCAGAAGCTGCAAATGCCAACATCGCAGTAACGCATCTGCGCATCGCACGCATCAACTCCAAAACAGGTAAACATAAAGAAGCCATCGCTGCATATGAAGAAGCAGTGCGCCTCGATCCTAACCTGGCCGTGGCATGGAAAGAGCTTGGAGAGGAGTATTACCTGGATGGACAGTTTACTAAAGTAAAACCATGTTTCGATAAATATGTGGCCTTGAATGCAGAGGACAAAGAAGCGCGCCTGGTGCCGGTGGTAGTGCTCTACCAGATCGGTGATTATGCGAGTGCTATCGAGGAGGCCACAAAGATCGTAACCGACGATCCGAAAAACTTTATCGGCTGGCGTATCATTTATTTCGGTAACTACGAATTAGGTGACACCATTCGCAAAGCTGATCCAACCACTGCAGCAACTTATTTTGCTAAAGGCTATGAAGCTGCTCAGCAGTTCTGGAATATCGCCGATAAGAAAGTGTTGCCGCTTGATTACCAATATTCTGCACGTCTTGCCGTAGAAGTGAAAGATACAACTAAAGCGATCTTCTACTACAACCTGGCTTTGGGTAACGACACCACCAGAACTTATGAAATAGCGAGTGAGTACGCGAAATATTTATACAACGTAAAAAAATATCCCGAATCCATTGTGGCGTATAAAACAGTGGTAGAACAATATACCGAATTAGCTGATCTGAATGCGCTGGATTACTATTACTATGCACGTGCATACTATCAATCCAGTGACTATATAAATGCAGATACCATCTATGCCAAATTCATTGCCTTGCAACCGAATTCACCTGATGGATATTTGCAGCGTGCAAAAACCAAGGTGCGTATGGACGGTGTGGATGAGCGTGGAACTGCGATGCCTTACTACTTAAAATTCATCGAGATCGGTGAAAAAGACCTTGAACGCAATAAAAAGAATCTGGTAGACGCATACCTCTACTGTTTCTCCTACCATGACCTGATGAAGCAAACCTTAGAGGCCTGTACCTTCTTCAACAAAGCAAAAGCCCTCGACCCGGAAAATGCCCTCATCAAGCAATTTGAAGGGATGGTGAATTGTGGTGGGTGATCACATTGACTGATATTGAAAAAGCCTCTCTGTTTTGGAGAGGCTTTTTTTTGTTGATACCGCTAGCCTATTTTCACGCGAAGGCGCAAAGACCTTTAGACCCTAAACAGGTCTTTTTCATCAAGAATGTTAGTTTTAAAGAAGGAAAGTGGGGTGAACTCTGCGAAGGCGTAGACTCAAGGTCTAATTCGCGTATTAGTCCCCACTCTCCATTCTGGTTGCAATAGGCCCAT